>NZ_CP092334.1:3395683-3696200 GCF_018595685.2 Flavihumibacter rivuli | reverse complement strand
TCCATCTCTGCCGCAACCAGGTCGCCGAGGGGAACCGAACGCAATGGGGTGGAGTACTATTTCATGGATGTGGAAACCTTCCAAAAGCATATCAGGCACAATGA
The DNA here is from genome assembly GCF_018595685.2 of Flavihumibacter rivuli. Classification (NCBI taxonomy): domain Bacteria; kingdom Pseudomonadati; phylum Bacteroidota; class Chitinophagia; order Chitinophagales; family Chitinophagaceae; genus Flavihumibacter; species Flavihumibacter rivuli. Next base: position 3,696,096 of record NZ_CP092334.1, on the reverse strand, counting down.
CTTTGTGGAGTGGGAAATGGTGTATGAGGGTAAGTATTATGGCACCCTCAAGAGTGAACTGACAAGGATTTGGGACAATAACCAGGTACCCATGCTGGACATTGATGTGAAAGGCGCCATCCATGTGCAGCAGCAATACCCCCAATCCACCTTATCGCTGTTCATTGAACCCCCATCAGTAGAGGAATTGCGCAGGCGTTTGGAGAGCAGGGGTACAGAAACCCCGGAAAGCCTCAATGACAGGGTCAACAAAGCCAGTTTTGAGATCTCTTTCAAACACCACTTCGATCATATCATTGTGAACGATGACCTGGACAAGGCCTGCAGCCAGGCGGAATCCATAATTGTTGCCTTCCTGTTGCAGCCAAGTCCGGAAAGCAATAGCAACGAATAAAACAATTCTTATATTCGTCAACGTATGCCGAATTTAAACTCATTAGGCTGGATCATTTTTTCCCTGGTACTGGTAGGTTTTTTTGCCGGTGTGGAAACTGCCTATTCCAGCATTAACCGTTTATCTGTTGAATTAAGGAAGAAACAGGGAAGGACAGGGGGAATCCTCATGGGCCAATTCCTGGAAAGGCCCTCCAGTTTTATTGGGGTGGTCCTGATCGGGTTCAATATTTTCCTGGTGGTGTATGGCCTCATGATCGGGGAATTCCTGGAGCCCGCATGGAAATACCTGGAACAAAGGATCAATGTCACCTACGTGAATATTTTCCATTTATTCTTTGAAACCATCTTGGGCACCTTACTCTTTATGGTTTTCGGGGAATTCATCCCAAGGGCTGTTTGGCGTGCCCGGAATGAATGGATCCTCAACAGCGCCATAGGAAGTATCATTAATTTCTTCTACCAGGTATTCCAACCCATCGCCACCTTCTTCGTAGTGATAGCGGAAGGGATACTCAAATACCTCTTCGATATCCGCATTAACGAGAAGAAGGAAGCCTTTATCAAGACAGATGTAGAATCCATCTACCAGGCTAACAATGGGGAGAAGGATGGCGAAGGACAGGATGTCAATGCCAATCTTTTTGAGAACGCATTATCCCTGCCCTCCATCAAGGTCAGGCAATGCCTTATCCCCAGGAAGGAAATTGAAGGGGTCGAAGTCAATACACCGGTGGAGAAGCTGATGGAGAAATTCACTGAAACCAAGCTGAGCAAACTGGCCGTTTTTGAAGGCAATATTGATCATATCATAGGGTATGTACACCAGTTGGATATGTTCAAAAAGCCTGCTGATGTAAAATCGATCCTCTTACCCATTCCCGCTGTACCGGAAAGCATGAATGCCACCGACCTGATCAACAAATTCACGAAGGAAAGGAAAAGCATGGCTTGGGTAGTAGATGAATTTGGCGGCACCTCAGGCATTGTGACCATGGAAGACCTGCTGGAAGAGATATTTGGGGAGATCAGGGATGAACACGATACCGAGGAATTCGAGGAAAAGAAGATGTCTGATTCCGAGTATATATTTTCCGGAAGGCTTGAACTCGATTACCTGCGGGAAAAATATGGACTTGAATTTGAAGAAGAAGAGTCAGAAACACTTTCAGGTTATATCATTCAGCACCACGAAACCATTCCCAAGGTAAAAGAGCGGATCATTATCGACGATTTCGAATTCGACATCATGAGTGTTAGCGATACCCGGATCGAAATGGTAAGGTTGAAAGTGTTGAAATAGTATAAGATCAGTAATCACTAAGAATATCAAAGCGCAATGAAGCAGGCCTGTTTGATTGCGCTTTTATCTTTTACCTACCAATGCGGAAGAGGCTTAAGCTCTTTTTTCTTTGCCTTCTGCTCTTCAACATAATACAGGGCACGGGTCACAAAATGCCCGATCGCCGCACCCACCCATACATCACTACTCCAATGGCGGTTATCATATAACCTGGACAAGGCTGTGAGCGTGGCTACAGAATAGGCCAATGGCGGCACCCATTTCTTATGCTTGTATTCAAGGGCAAGTGCGGTAGCCAGCGTGAAAATAGTATTGCTATGTCCGGACGGGAAGGAAGTGTATTCCTTGCCACCGGAAAATGGCGGTTTGAAATTATAAGGGTAGTCGGTATATAACGGTCGCTGGCGCCTGATCAGCTGCTTGGTGGTCACATAGAATGCTGTCGAAAAGACCATTGACTTGGCACTCATCAGGGCCGCATGCTCCATCTTTCTATCCTTGGTCACCACCCCGGCCAGATAGAGACCGCCAATGATAATAGGAGGATAAGTATTCCCAAAGGGCTCCACCACCTTTGCAACCTCGTCAAGAAAAGGGCTCCTATTGGCGTTCATAATATTATACACCTGCTTATCTAAAAGGAACAGCAAACCAGCCCCACCTGCAACAAGGGCCACATGGTCCCAATTCCTACGATCGTAATGGGCAGGACGGCTGGCCACAGCCTTAATATCCGGCCAGAAAGAACGCGCATAACGGGCATTCAACCTGTACCAACGACTGCTATCAAGGGTAAAGCTAAAACCTGCAGCACGCCTGGCACCCTGGACAGCACCGGCATTGGCGCTATCCGGTACCTGGGCGTTTACATTCATGGCACCCATGACCAATAAGACTGGCAACAGGAATATATACCTGCAAAAAAGCGACCCGAATGATAAATGAAAGCATCTCTGCATAGCGCAGCAAATATAGACGAGGAAGGCCTGAAACCGTCAGGATGGAAGCCCCTTGCAAGAAAATCCATTGGGGATAATGAACATTTGGCCAGGCAGGTACCGGAAGAATGGCAAAACAGGGCAACCACCAATGATGGCAATGGCTGAGATACACCGGATTGGTCATAGCCGGAAACCATAGCGGACCAGTAAGTTCAATGAGTCCTGCAACAAAAAAGGAGCCCCTGTTGGGACTCCCTTATATAGCATTTGGTAAGCCTGTTACACCGATTGCATTTCTGCGATCTTCTCGCGGATCTTGGTCTCGATCTCGGCTTGCAGTTCTGGGTTATCCCGTAGCAATTGCTTAACGGCATCCCTACCCTGGCCAAGTTTGTCGTTATTATAGCTGAACCAGCTTCCGCTCTTCTGGACAATACCCAGGTCAACACCCATATCAATGATCTCGCCGACCTTGGAAATACCCTCACCGAAGATGATATCAAACTCTGCCGCGCGGAACGGAGGGGCAACCTTATTCTTTACCACTTTTACTTTAACCCTGTTACCTACGGCTTCATCACCATCCTTGATCTGGCTCATCCTGCGGATATCCAGGCGCACAGAAGCATAGAACTTCAACGCATTACCACCTGTAGTGGTTTCGGGGTTGCCGAACATTACACCGATCTTCTCACGAAGCTGGTTGATGAAAATACAGATCGTATTGGTCTTATTGATAGTGGCAGTTAGCTTACGAAGTGCCTGGCTCATCAAACGGGCCTGGAGCCCCATTTTGCTATCGCCCATTTCCCCTTCCAGTTCACCCTTTGGCACGAGCGCGGCCACAGAATCGATCACCACCACATCGAGCGCTCCAGACAGGATTAGCCTATCAGCGATTTCCAGGGCCTGTTCGCCATAATCGGGCTGGGAGATCAGGAGGTTATCTACATCCACACCCAGTTTTTGCGCGTAACTGCTGTCAAAAGCGTGCTCCGCATCGATGATCGCGCAAATACCACCCTTCTTTTGGGCTTCCGCTATGGCATGAATGGCAATTGTTGTCTTACCGGATGATTCTGGTCCATAGATCTCAATGATACGTCCACGGGGAAAGCCGCCAATTCCCAGCGCTACATCCAATCCAAGTGAACCGGAGGAAACCACTTCCTGCTGCTCAGCAGACTTTTCATTCATCATCATCACCGATCCTTTCCCAAAGTCCTTATCGATCTTATCCATTGTCAGCTTTAGCGCCTTCAGTTTTTCTGCATTTGACATAGTATCAATTTGAATTGTTAGTAATGGAAGCCAAAATTATTGGTTCGTCAAAGATAGGGAGAAATAGTTTTGAACACTAATATTTTTAGCAAGTTTTCGCTAAAAATATTACCGCTAAAACACCCATTTCCCGGGAACCCGGTCTTACCCAGTTATCACTATGTTCCTTTTCTACCATCCGGACTTTGTTTCCTTTGGTATATTTGGTAAAATTTTCTGACCATGAGAAAACAGATCCTCGTATTACTGTTAGCAGGATTCAGCCTGGGTGCTGCTGCACAATCCCCCAGCCCGGCTGCAAAAGGCGTTACCTATGGGGCTGGCACTACAGCTGCAGGCGCGATTAGCGTGAATGAATTGGACAAAAAGATGACCGACAACCATTATTCCGGGAAAGTTACCGGTAAAGTAAGGGAGGTTTGCCAGGAGAAAGGCTGCTGGATGAAGCTGGAAAAGGAAAATGGCGAGACCCTGATGGTAAAATTCAAGGATTATGGCTTCTTTATGCCCAAGGATATTGTGGGAAAGGATGTGGTGCTCGAAGGCGAGGCCATTGTAAAGGAGGTATCGGTTAAACAGCAGAAACATTATGCTGAAGATGCCGGCAAGAGCAAGGAGGAGATAGAAAAGATCAAGAAACCTAAAAAAGAGACCCAGTTCATCGCTTCAGGCGTTCTCGTTCAATAACACTTTACAGCCGGACCCCCATCCGGCTTTTTTTTGGTTTTGTTAAGGGCACCTTAAACTCCTTCCTTTTCTACCCGGTCATTAAACCCAGGCGACCCACTGACTTCTGAGCAATAGCAACAAACAATACAACCATGAAGATTTTTCACATTGCCAAGGCTATTGGCTTTTTTTTGCTCTGCAGTTGGGGACTGCCGGCCAATGCCCAACAACAAGGGATAGCCGACATCAACCAACCTGAAGGAATATACGCGGCAACCATTCCCTGTGCCGATTGCAGGGGCATCAGCCAGGTTCTCGAGATCAACAGCAATAAATTGTTTACCCTGGAAGAGACCTATCTAGGCAAATCAGGAAAGGTATTCCGGACAGATGGGGTCTGGAAGGTGAAGGAAGGCAAACTCTATTTGTATGATGAGGCAGCTGTAAAGCTGGTGCTTGGCATCAGGGATGGCCAGCTTTTTGAACTGGACCGCAACGGGAAGTTCATTGAAGGCAAAGAAAAGACCCGGTATAGGTTACACCGGATGGAAAAGGCGGAGCCTTCCACCTGGCAGCTTAAGAAGGACGCAGGCATTGATATCATTGCATTGGGAAATGAACCCTTCTGGAACCTGGATATTGAAGAAGGCAAGCAAATTGTCTTTAATGCTCCGACACTCGATAAACCTGTCATCCTGCCTTATGCGAAACCATTACAGCAGGAAAAAGCACTGGTCTATGATATCAGGACAGAAGCCGGCAGGCTGGTTGCCGAGATCAGGTACCAATATTGTTCAGAAGGCATGAGTGACCGTATCTATCCCTATGCCGTAAAGCTCCACTTCAACGGCAAGGACTATTCGGGTTGTGGCGTAATTTTAAATATGCCTACGCAAACAGAACAACTGAATGGCGAATGGGAGCTCGAGTTCATTGACGCTCCGGGCCAACCATTTGACTCACTCTATGCAAGGGTAAAGCCCAGCATCCTCTTCAATCCCGAAACCCATAAGGTTGGAGGTACTACAGGGTGCAACCGCTTTAATGGCCCTTATACCACAGACGGCCGCAAACTCGAATTTGACCTGAACAAAACCGCACTCACCAGGATGGCCTGCCCGGGGGATGGCGAGCGGATATTCCTCGATAACCTGAAAAAGGTGAAGCGTTTTCACTTTTATGAAGGGAAGCTGGAGCTGTTGTCGGAGGACAAGGTGGTCATGCGCTGGAAGAAAAAGATCTGATAAAGGATATTCAAGAAGCAGGAGGGGCCGCAACATTGTGGCCCCTCCTGCTTACAAGTAATTGAGCTAATCGCTACCTTGCAGGGATATGATTGGTAAATTATTCTGGTCGGCTTACTGGAAATCTGCCGGATGGAAAGTTATCGGTCGCTGGCCATCCGAATTAACTAAAGCGATTATTATTGTTGGTCCTCATACCAGCAGCGAGGATGTTGTGGTTGGAATGGCAGCACGTGCGGTCATTCCCATCAGGAATGCACATTTCCTGGGAAAGAAAGAATTATTTGACGGGCCTTTTGGCTGGTTCTTCAGGATGGCCGGAGGAGTACCGGTTGATCGTTCCGGCAACAAGAATATGGTTGACCAGGTAGTGGAGATCATTGCCAGGAAAGAAAAGTTCGTTTTAGCCCTTTCCCCTGAAGGCACAAGGAAGAAGGTTGACCGCCTCAGGACTGGCTTCTGGCATATAGCCCATAAAGCAGGCCTCCCCCTTGTAATGGCTGGTATGGATTTTGGTAAAAAGGAATTGGTCTTCTCCGAACCCTTCATGACCGGTGAAAGTCCTGAAATCGATATGCCCAGGATCATCGACTTTTTTGCCAACATAGAAGGAAAGGTTCCGGAAAATGACATGAGGCACCTGAAGCAGATTCAATAACGATGGGCCCTAACCGAAGCCATATTACCATAAAACACCATAAGCATATTTTAATGGATATTTTAAGGTTTTATACGGTTAACCCGGTGCCTCAATTAGCTTCAATCCGTTAAATTTGTCACGCTAATTTCTATTGCTCATTAATAACAGACCAGATTTCACTCCATCATTAAAACAAAACCAAATATGAAAGTATCTTACTTAGTTCTTGCTGCTTTCACATCAGTATCACTGTTTTCCTGTGTAAGCTCTAAGAAGTTCAAGGCTGAGCAGGCCCGTTATGCTGAACTGAATGGCAAATATGACCAGGCCCAGGCCGCCCTGAAAGGTTGCGAAGACGCCAAGGCTGATGCTACACGCAAAATATCATCTCTTGAATCGGAGATCGCAGGCCTGAACAAGCAGATCGATTTCCTGAAAGAAAACAATACCACTGCCCTGAAGCAATTGCAGGACCTGTCCGTGATCTCTTCTTCCCAGGCTGAGAGCATCAAGAAGTCACTGGAGAGCATCGGCGCCAAGGATGCCTATATCCAGGACCTGCAGTCTGCCATGGCCCGCAAGGACTCACTGAATATGGCATTGGTGATGAACCTGAAAGGTGCAATCGGCAACCTCGATGACCAGGACATTAATATCAAAGTGGACAAGGGAGTAGTATTTGTTGACATTTCAGACAAGCTCCTGTTCAAAACCGGCAGCTATGACATTACTGACAAGGCCAAGGCCGTTCTGGGCAAGGTAGCTACCGTGCTGAAGAACCAGCCTGATATCGAGTTCATGGTAGAAGGCCATACTGACAATGTTCCTTTCAAAGGCACAGGAGTGATCAAGGACAACTGGGACCTGAGTGTGATGCGTGCAACCACTGTTGTTCGTCTCCTCCAAACCCAATATGGCATGGAGCCAACCAAGATGGCAGCAGCCGGTCGTGGTGAATACCTGCCTGTTTCCGGTAACGATACAGCAGAAGGCCGTGCCGCTAACCGCCGCACCCGTATCGTGATCCTGCCCCAGCTTGACCAGTTCTTCAAGTTGCTGGAACCTAAAAAATAAGACAAGCGACATCATAAACAGAAAAGCCACCGCAATGGTGGCTTTTCTGTTTTATTCAATATCCAAGGCTATTTCATGGTCCCTTGGATGGTCCGGTGCATCACCTCCACAAGGCCTCCACGGTAGGCATCAAGCGTAAGCTCCCAGAACATGATCCCACCAAGGTTCTTACTCACCACATATGCAGATTTTGCTGTTATGGAACGCTCATTATCATAGGTAGCGAACTCCTTTTTGGTTTTGTTGTAACGATAGGGGGCCATACATTGGTCATCCCAGTACTCAACAAATCCACTCGATGGCCCAAACTCCTGGCCAAATTTCTTATAGTCAATGGAAGTCTTGAAAATCCCCGGCTGGTGCAAGCCATTATTAACAGCTGCTACTTCCTTCCATACTCTTGCATAGAAGGCTGCCCCTATCACCAATTTCTCAGAAGGCACCCCCAACCGCAATAAATAATCAACACAATGATCAGTGGCTTCTGGTTGGCCCTGACTGGCCTGCAATGCAGTATGGTGACCGGTCACCTTACTGAACCCGCTTACGAGGTCATAGGTCATCAGGTTGACCCTGTCCAGCAGGGGCATTACCTTATCCCATTCAATGGACTGCTCCAGGAACTTCGTAAATCCACCGGCGGCAAAACTCAATTCAAGACGGGGTCCCATTTCTTCCCTTAGTTTTACCACAAGGTCAGTGAAATTAGGACGGTCTTCTGCACGCCACTCATGACCCGGATAGCCCTCGATGGCAGGATACTCCCAATCCAGGTCGATCCCATCAGCATTATAGGCCTTCAATAAGCCTGCTACACTCTTCGCAAATTGCCTGCGGTTCTCTTCGGACGCGAATACAGGCGAACACTTCTCACAGCCTCCCCAGCCCCCTATAGAAACCATAACCTTAAGGCCGGGATATTTCTTTTTCAACCCAACCAGGCTGGTCAGTACTTTCTTCTGGTTGTCGTTTTGAAAAGCGAGGGAATTACCTTCCAGCTTAAGGAAACTATAGATGATATGCGTCAATTTATCGACCGGGTATTTTTCTATCTCTTTCTCATCTCCGGTATAATAGGCAATGATAGATTTCTTGCCCGGCGACTGGGCAATGGCACTGGCCGTCATCAACACCAGGAAACTACACAACAAAAGGGTTTTGTTCATTTGCTATATTTTGGGGTTTGGGTTATCAGCATTGAAGGAATGAATACTGCGGGAAAAGCACAGGAGGGAAGTTACAACTTACTAAAGTTTAATCATTGATAAATCCATGGTAAGAGAATCTTGTAAATCGAGTATACAACACGTTTACCTTCTTTTTCATAGTACAAAAAAACAAATCCGGGAGGGGCATTTTTCCCCTTCATCCCGGGAATAATTTTTTAGCAAGTTGATGTAAAATTTTTATAACTTTAATATATCGATGTAAAAGTACATATCCCATCTACTTTTATCACTCCATTTCTTATCCCACCCTATAATCGCTAACCTTGGCTCAGATTATTTTCGGTAGTCCACTACCGGAGAGTTTAACATCTAAACCCCAGCCAGGCATGAAACCTAGTTTACCTTATCGTGTAATTCCCCGATTACTTATCGCCGTTCTTTTTTGCTTAACCACCTTTGCATCTACCATCCTTGCACAGGTAACCATTTTCCCATCCAACTATCAATTGTACCCGAGGAACCTTAGTACGAATATGGCCACATACAGAGTAGCGGGATCCGTAACTGAATCATCAGGCTATAAAGAACTCCGATTGAAAAGGGTAAGAAGCGGAACCATCCAAAATACCATGGTTATCCCCCTTAGTTATGTTGATGGCGTTGCCAATTACGATGTGACCGACCAGTTGAAGGCCGAATTGGCCAACTATAATATCGAACTGTACGGTTGGAATGGCAGTTCTGAAACCCTGATCAGGAGGGCCATGTACGTATTGGCTGGTGATGTTTATATCATCGAGGGACAATCCAATGCCGTTGCCAACCTTAGGGGTACCTATTCATCCGCCAATGATGCCAACACCACCACCAATTCACCCAACCGTTGGTGGGTAAGGGTTTATGGAAGCGCAAGTCCCACCATGAGCTATACCAAAGGCTGGTACCAGGCCAATGGAAATGTATGGTATGATGTCAATGGGGCTTGCGGTCAATGGGGGGTGCGCTTGGCATCCAATATTGCCGGTGCACAAAGGGTCCCGATCGCCCTTTTTAATGGTGCTTACCCTGGTGCCCCTATCAGCTATTTCCAACGCAACGACAACCAACCAGAAGACCCCAATACAAACTACGGAAGGCTGCTGGCCCGCTTAAGGGAGGCCGGTTGTGCTGAAAACGTCAGGGCTGTATTTTGGTACCAGGGCGAATCAGATGCAGCGGGCACCTTGAATCCTAACCAAACCAGCCTCGAGCAGTACAAGGCATCGTTCACCAACCTGTACAACGACTGGAAAACAGACTACCCTTCCATCAGTCGGTTCTTCATCTTCCAGATCAGGAATGGTTGTGGCATTTACAGTAAGGATGGTGTTTTACAGATCCAGGAAGCGCAACGGCAATTGGCAAAGGAACTGGCCAATACCCATATCATGACCACTAACAATACAAGCCAATTGTTCGATGGTGGAACTATAGACTATTGTCACTACAACTTCCCCAATGGTTATAGGGAGATCGGCGACTGGATGGCAAAGATCGTTAGGAAATACCTTTATGGTGTTACCAACCAATCCTCCAGTATTGAAGTGCCAGAACCTTCTGCAGCAAAGATCACTGCATTCAATGATGATGGCAGCGCAAAGGAACTAACCCTAACCTTGAAAGACCAGTATAGCACTTACACGCTGGACGGGGATGTGAAGAGTGAATTCAGGCTGGAAGGAGGAAATTTTACTATTGATTCGGTGAAGGGCAGTTCAAACAGGCTTATCCTGTATTTTAAGAGGGCCAATGTAACCAACAATGATCCGACTGGCATTTCCTACCTGAGTCATGATGGCATAGCATCGCCTATCGTGAGGAATAGTAGTGGGGTGGGGCTTATTCATTTCAGTAACTTCCCGGTTGAAAACCCTGGTTCAGGAGGAAACAACCCGCCTCCAGTGGTTTGCGCTGATGCTTTTGAACCTAATGACATCCCCTCTTTAGCCAAACACATCAACAACCTGATCCAAAACAAGGGCAGTATAAGTTCTGCTACAGACGTAGATTGGTTTACTTTTAAGACCTATAGTTCATGGATCTATATAAAGATCAGTTTCTCTAACCTGACTGCAGATTACGACCTATACCTGTATGACAATGCCCTGAATCAGTTAGCCTCCTCTGAGAAGACCGGTACAAGTAATGAAGCTTTCATCTATAACGGAGCCACCACATTTGGAACCTATTATCTGAAAGTTGTACCCAAGACCTCACAGGTAGACCCATCAACATGTTATTCCATCAGGATAGATGCTAGTTCAGCCCCCTACTCAACAAGTTCACCACCGATATTGACACAAGTCAACGGAACAGAAAGCCCGATGGAGGAGGTGGCCATGGATCAGAACAACCAGACCAACTTCTATCCTAACCCGGCAACCGACAAATTATATATCAACCATACCACCTCAAAGGCAGGCCCGCTTAGCCTGCGCATCATTGATCTTTCAGGCCGCACTATGATCCAGCAAAATCATTCGGCCAGCAAGGGTAGGAACACCTATGACCTTGATGTTTCAAAATTTGTCCCGGGTGTTTATATCCTGCAGATCCAGGAGGGTAGTAAAACTACCATCAAAAAGATCACGATCGGGATGCAGTAATTGCACCATCCAGGTTTACCAGGAGCCCTTCCCTTCAAAAGTCAGGAAGGGCTCCTGCTTACCAGCAATTTCATGGCCATGACCAGCTGGTTTGGACACAGTTTTACAGAAAAGCAAATTGGATTTTGCATAAATAGGATAATTTTTATAACTTCAACAAGGCTACCAGCCGCATCTAATCCATAGCTTCAAGCATTTTCCACTGCCTAGAAAGATCCCAACTGTTGTCACCCCTTTAGGCTTTTGATAACTCAATACTTTATACTAAAGCCTTCATCATGAATTTTTTTGAGTATAGCCATTCAAAAGCAGGAAAACGGCTATTGCTTGCTTTAGCAATGGTTACTGTTACTAGTTTTTTGTTTGCACAGGTTACATCTTTCCCGAAGGACAACCAGTTATATCCCCGTGACTTATCGAACAACCAGGCTGAGATTGTAATTGCAGGTCTTCTTGACCAAAGCACTGGATTCACAAGCTTGGTGGTAAAAAAATACAGGGATGGCAGCCTGATCAATACAAGCACCATTGTGCTTGCTTATCAAAACAATAAAGCCAGTTACCTTTTCAAGGAGACCATAACTGCGGAACTTCACTCCTACAGTTTTGAATTACTGGGATCTACTGGAACAAATGAGACACTGATCCAGGCTGCTACCAATGTGGTAGCGGGAGACGCATACATAATTGAAGGGCAGTCAAATGCCGTGGCCAATAACAGGACCTCTCCCTACACAGTAGAAAATGACGCCAATACTATAACCAATGCACCACAACGCGCATTTGTTCGGGTTTGGGGAAGCGGTAGCCAGACGGCCAGCTATACAAAGGCCTGGTTCGTTGGGAATGGGAATAGCTGGTACGAGAACGATGGGAATACCGGTCAATGGGGAATGAGGCTAGCCTCCAACCTCGCTGGCGCACAAAATATTCCCATTGCGCTCCTTAACGGCGCGCATCCTGGTGAATCCATTGCTTTTTTCCAACGCAATGATGCCAACCCAACTGACCCTTCCACAAATTATGGCAGGCTGCTGAAAAGAACCGAGGAAGCCGGTCTTAAAAACAAAATAAGGGGAATCATCTGGTACCAGGGTGAATCTGATGCACAAGGAGTATTGAGCAGCAACCAAATGACCACTGCCCAGTGGAAACAAATGTTTAGGCAATTGTACCAGGACTGGAAAACAGATTATCCTAAAGTTTCACAGGTCTACATTATCCAAACCCGCTTTGGATGTGGCATAACCAGCAGGGATGGGGCATTACAAATCCAGGAGGCCCAACGCCAACTGGCAGTTGAAATCCCTTATGTAAAAATCATGACCACCAACAACCTCGATCATCTTATGGATGGCGGCAGCATTAACTATTGCCATTTTGCCTTTGAAAAAGGATATAAGCAATTGGGCGACTGGCTGACCAACCTTCTCAGGAGGGATCTCTATTATGTCTCGGGACTTCCGGGATCAATTGAGCCCCCGCAACCCATGAAAGCCAGCTTTTCTGCATTTACCCCTACAGGGGAAGCCAACCAGGTAATGCTCCAGATCAAAGGCCCTGCCAATGGCTACACCATCGACGGCGACATTGCAGCTGACCTAAGACTGGAAGGGGGTAGCTACACCATTACCGGCGTAGCCATACAATCCAATAAACTACTGGTAAACTTTACCAGGAATGCCGGAACTAACAATAACCCTTCAGCGATCTCCTACCTGGGTCATGAAGGGAAAGCAAGTCCTGTCCTTTTCAATGCAAACGGTATTGGGCTTACCTATTTTGCCAATTTTCCCATCAGCAAGCCCGGGAACCCACCTATTGCACTTACCTGTACGGATCTATATGACAGGGATAATTCTGAGGCGAACAATATTAAATTGGGAAAAACGGTGACTGCAATCATCAAGTCATCAAGCGATGTAGACTGGTTCAAATTCAAGGCTGACGACGATAAGCCATATATGAGGATAAGCCTATTCAAACTTCCGGCTGATTATGACATTTACCTTTACGATAAAAAGAAAAAACTGATGGCCTCATCAACTGCAACAGGTAATAATGCCGAGGTAATTTTCACAAAGGTTGATAAAAAGCAAGATGAACATTTTTATATCAAAGTAATTGGAAAGAATGGCGCCTTCAATCCCGGTGCCTGTTATTCCCTAAAGGTAGAATGCAGCAAGAACAAATGGCCGACTAATTCCGGGCCTGCCACTTCTACCATGAGTTCTGAGGAAAGCCAGATAGACGGAGAAGATATTTCCCTACAAAAAGTATTTAATATTTACCCGAATCCGGCAAGGACTGAAATAAATATCAGTTTATCAGTTGACCATCCAGGATCAACTGAGATCAGGATAATTGACATGACCGGGAAGCAATTATTAATGCAGAGAAACAGTACAAACAGCGGCTTGAACAGGCTCCGGCTCAATGTATCAAACATTCCACCAGGCATTTACCTGCTGCAAATTGCTAATGGAGAAACCACTACCATTAAAAAGCTCACCATCATTAAGTAACTGTTTAAATAAAAGACGGCCTATTTCAGGGCCGTCTTTTATCAACATATCCAAGCCAACTTTAAAAATGTCCTGGTTGCATTAGTGAAATTTAACCTCAATCCCTAACCGCATTATGGGATAAATACCCTAAAATATTGGCTCAAACAGCCAACTTTATTGGAAAATCTACTGTAACTTTAATGAACTCCTAATAAAGGCAACTATTGTTTGCCCTCGAAGCAATCCTCCCTTCCAAAGCTTGTCGATCAAATGGTTTAGGCTAAAATAGCAGCGTCCCAATTACTTTAAAGCTATACAGTCATGAACCTTATTGCCCCATGCCCAAGAAATGGAGGATTCCGCATTCTTCTATCAATAGTGCTGACGCTGGCCAAAGGAATAATACTTGCCCAGGTCACTTTGTTTCCAAAAGACAACCAATTGTACCCACGTAACCTGGTCACCAATAATGCCACTATTTCAGTTTCGGGTTCATTGGATCAGAATTCAGGTTTCACCCAGGTAAGGTTGAAAAAGTTCCGGGATGGCATATTGGTTACCAACACAAATTTCAACCTTTCTTATTCGAACAATACAGCCACCTACAATTTCACAGAAACCATCCCTGCAGAATTGAATAACTACCGCTTTGACCTTTTTGGTTTTAATGGCACAACAGAGACACTGATCCAATCGGCTAATAATGTAGTTGCCGGTGATGTTTACATCATTGAGGGACAGTCCAATGCTGTCGCCAACTGGAGAAGCGACTATACGGTGAACAATGACGCCAACACAGCCACCAATGCCCCTTACCGGAACTTTGTCCGCGTCTGGGGAAGCGGCAGCCAGACGGCAGCGTACACAAAGGCATGGTTCATTGGCAATGGGAATATTTGGTACGAAAATGATGGAAATACGGGCCAATGGGGTATGCGCATGGCCTCCAATATTGCCGGAAGCCAGAATGTACCGATCTGCATCATGAATGGCGGACATCCGGGTGCACCTATCAGCTTCTTCCAGCGCAACGATGCTAACCCCACCGACCTGGCTACCAACTACGGGCGCCTGTTGAACAGAATGACAGAAGCCGGTTTAAGGCAAGCTGCAAGGGGCATCATCTGGTACCAGGGTGAGTCAGATGCATTGGGTAGCACTTCAACTGTTCAGCTTACTACTGCACAATGGAAACAATCCTATACCAATCTTTACCAGGACTGGAAAACGGATTATCCCGGCGTAACGCAGTTCTATATTATACAAACCAGGTTCGGCTGTGGCATCAATACCAGGGATGGGGCACTACAGATCCAGGAAGCACAGCGGCAATTGGCCCTTGAAATACCCGACCTGAAGATCATGACCTCAAATAACCTGGACAACCTTTTTGACGGGGGAGTGATCAATTACTGTCATTACCTTTTTGAGAACGGCTACAAAGTAATGGGAGATTGGATGACCAATCTTTTGAGAAGGGACCTTTATGGCGTATCCGGCCTTCCCTCTTCCATTTCCCCTCCAGAACCCAAACAGGCCGACCTGACCGCATTTGCGCCAACCGGGGAGGCCACACAGGTAACCTTAACCCTGAAAGACCCCAATGCCAGTTATACATTGCTGGGAGACCTCATTCCGGACCTTCGCCTGGAAGGTGGAAGCTATTCGATCACCGGACTTACCATTAACGCAGATAAGTTGATCATCAATTTTACGAGGAACACAGGCACCACCACAAACCCTAGTGGCATCACTTATCTCAGTCACCAGGGAACGGCCTCACCCGTGCTTCACAACAACAGTGGTGTTGGCCTGGTCTATTTTTCCAATTTCCCGATCAGTGCTGCACCACCACCACCGCCGCCACCACCACCAGCCTGCACAGACCCTTATGAACCAAACAATTCCAGTGGACCAAGCATCAACCTCAACACCACTATTAAAGCTTTGATCAGTAACAGTACTGACCAGGACTGGTTCAAATTCAGGACCCAGAACCCCAGGTACCTCAAGATCAGCCTTTTTAACCTGCCTGCCGATTATGATGTTTACTTATACGACAGCAAGAAGAGGTTCTTAGCAGCAGCCACCACAAGCGGTACATCACCTGAAGTATTGCTGTACACAGGCATTAGCAAGACACAATACCAACTCAGGGTGATTGGCAAGAATGGCGCATTCAATGCCACCACCTGCTATTCCCTGAAAATAGAGGCCAGCAGCACCCCCTGGACCAATACTTTACCTGCTACTTCGAGCATGAATACTGTTGCCAGTCCAATGGAGGAAGAAGCCATAAGCGTCCAACAGGGATTACAGCTGTATCCCAATCCTGCAATATCTGAACTCAATATTCGGATGGCAGTTGAGAAATCGGGTAATGCCGAATTCAGGATCATCGATATGACGGGCAGGCAGCTATTGGTACAGCGAAAAATGGTGAATAGCGGACCCAATACTTTCAGGTTGAATGTTTCAACCATCACACCGGGTATTTACCTGCTTCAGATCATTAATGGTGAGAATATAACCACCAGGAAGATCACAATAGGAAGCCGGTAAGGACCTAAACGGGCAAAAACAAAAAACAGGCTTTTATAGCCTGTTTTTTGTTTTTACTAGGATGCAATCAATACTTAAGGAAATCCTTTCCTATCAATTGCCAACCCTACGCTGCTCATCAGAACTGCTTCCTCCGTTCCTCCTTCCACCATCCTTAAAGCTCTTTCCAAACTTGTAGGTGAAGGAAATATTGAACACCCTGGTATCCCTTGATTGTACGAAACGCTCACGCACATTCTGGTACCGGATATCACCTGTGATTTGTTGGGTAAAGAAGATATCCCTTACGTTCAATTTAACAGACCCCTTGTTCTTTAACACTTGCTTGGATAGCCCCACCGAAACCTGTCCGAACGGATAGATGACAAACTGCGCATCTTCATTCTTACTGTTATAGAATCCTGACAATTCCCCGGCCCAGCCTTTATTGAACTTGAATTGGTTGTTCACATTGAACTGGCCACTCACAGCATTGCTGTTGAAGTCGCTATTCTCCCCATAGCCACGAACCACACGATGTACAGCAGATGCAGAAATATTCACTGACCACCATTTGGCAGGATTCACCATGGCGTTAACGGAAAGTGAGGTATTCTTCATATTGGCCAGGTTGCCTTCGGATACAATGGTAACCTGTCCTTCGGTACGGAATACCTGTGAAAAATATTGCTTGGTATCGCCATAGCTGAGCGTGGTGGTAAACCAGCCTTTATAGGTGTGCGACAATTCAAAGTTATACGTGTATTGGGGGAGCAGGAAAGGGTTACCCACCTGGTAAGTGTACTTATTGATAAAGAACATGAACGGGTTCAATTGCTGGTAAGCAGGCCGATCGATCCTCCGGCCAACACTGAGGCTGAAGGTATTATTGGAATCAGCAGCATAGGAAATATATGCCGTAGGGAACAGGTTATTATAGTCACGCTGGAAGGAAGAATCCGGACGTTGGGGATTACCTAACTGGTGGCCTTTATAGGTAGTATTCTCAAACCTTAAGCCGGCCTGCAAGCTCCATTTACCAATGGTCTTGTTGGCGTTCAGGTAGAGCGCATTGATATTCTCCTGGTAGCGGAAACTGTTGGTCTTGTCATAATCAGGCTCCCATTCACCATTCACTTCATTAAAATAGTTCGCTGCATTGTCTGTCTTCACCAAACTTGACTTCCAACCGGTTTCCAACTTCAGCCCGGATTTGAATACATGCGAATAATCCGCTTTGGCAGCATAGATCCTGATGGTAGACGGGAGGTCACCCTTTAGCCATTCATTGGCTGTCACCGCACCTTCATTATCATAAAGCTGGTTGTTGAACAATTGGGAATTGGTCATATCATAGTGCACATAATCCAGGTCTGCGCTAAATTCCTTACCCTGCCCAAATTGGTGACGAAGGTTCAGGTTAACCGTTCCATTCAACCAACGGTTGGTATTATTGCTCTTGGTGTATGCTGATGAATCCAATACCATATCCGTTCCCATCAGGGAGCCGGTGCTGATGCCATCAAAGGTGCGTGGTGAAATAAACCCGCTGGTGTTCAGGCCAAGGGTGGTCTTCTTATTCAGGAAATAATCCATCCCGAGTTTAAGTGTATTGTTATTCCTTTTCACCACCATGTTGGTGGGTTGTTCAAAATAATACTCAGGCGTTTTCCCATCGCTGCCCACATAAGTTCGCTTGATCAACAGGTCATTGAAATCCTTTGCCGCGTTCTGGCTGTAATTCATGAAAAGGTTAACCTTCTCATTACGGTAGTTCAATCCCAGGCTGTTGTTGGTCTTCCAGTAACGTCCTTGCCCATAGCCTAATGTCAGGTTACCATTCCAACCCTTTTGCTTGCTCTTCTTGGTCTTGATATTGATCACACCTGAATTACCGGCGGCATCGTACCGTGCAGGCGGATTGGTCATGATCTCGATCTGGTCGAGTTGATTGGCATTCATGCTGGACAGCAGGCTGGCCAGCTCAGAGCCATTAAGGTAACTTGGTTTACCATCGATCATCACCATTACACCCTGGCGCCCCTTAATACTGATATTGCCATCACGGTCAACCGAAACACCCGGGGACTTTTCCAATACCTCCAGTGCGGTTGCACCAACATTAGTGACACTCGCTTCTACATTGACAAGCGTGCGGTCAGCCTTCACTTCCACCATTGGACGGCGCGCTGTAACAGTTACACCGCTCAGTGAACGCTGAGCTTCGGAAAGTTTTACACTGCTAAACTCCTTAACAGGTGAAGCCGCACTCAATTCAAATAGGGGACTGGTCCAGGTATCGTGCCCAACAACGGAAACAGACAACAGGTATTTTCCTTCAGGCAATTTATCCATCTCGAACTGACCGGTATTACCGGCAACGGCAAACTTGGCAACGGTGGAATCCTTAGCCTTCAACAAGGATACAGTTGCACCTTCAGCTGCACGTGATTTTGCATCAACCACAGTGCCGGTGACTTTTCCTGAAAACTGGGCTGAAGCAAAAAGCCCATTAACGAGAAGGATCAATAAGAGTTGTACAGCCTTTTTCATAACATCAGGTTTTATCTATGAGGATGTAAAGATTTAAAACCACTGATGAACGGCGAATGGAAAAAGGATAATGGGCCAAATAATCATGCCAATGCATGAACGGTAAAAATCAATGTATGAAAGGCTTCGTAGATACCACATATTTATGTGGTTATGGGCTGCAAATGCCCTGAAAGATGTGTCACA
Organism: Flavihumibacter rivuli; assembly: GCF_018595685.2. NCBI lineage: Bacteria > Pseudomonadati > Bacteroidota > Chitinophagia > Chitinophagales > Chitinophagaceae > Flavihumibacter > Flavihumibacter rivuli. The sequence goes on along the minus strand of NZ_CP092334.1, from coordinate 3,676,950 downwards.
TCAGGTTTTACAATTTTTTTCAACTGCTTGTAATGAATGGGGATTCTTTGCAACAGATACATTAAAGACCATATGCTCATCTCAAATAATGACCGGAAAGACTATTGGACGAAATACGCCAACAAGGCAGGATACTTATTGTTTGTATTAGTGGCAGCATGGTTCATAATACGCAGGCAAGACCCATCAACAGGACTTACCTACATGGCATTGGCCATGGTGTTTGACCCATTTGACCCCAGGCGAACATGGCAGGAACGGACCCGCTTTCAGCGGATTTGGCTCCTGACGCATTTGGTGTTGATTGTTCTATTACTCATGCATACCTTAACAACAGGATAAAACCAGGACACAAAAAGTACCAGTGAGCGAAAAAGAATTCCTACAACAGATAAAGGCAAACCAGGGCATTATTTACAAGGTGGTGTCACTCTATGCCGCAGATCCGGAAGAGAAGAAAGACCTCTACCAGGAGATCATCCTTCAATGCTGGAAGGGATGGGAAGGATTTCGCGGGGAGGCCAAATTCAGTACCTGGTTGTACAGGATTGCACTGAATACCGTTCTTACAACGAAAAGGAAACAAAGCATCATATACTACCAGGATGATCTTCCAGATCATGAAGGGAATGATCCCGCCCTGGAAAAAGAAGATGTCCAGATGCTGAGAATGGCTATCAGGCTACTCACCGATATTGATAAGGCATTGGTATCACTTTATCTGGAAGGCTATAGCAATCAGGAGATAGCGAATATTATGGGTATCACCCCTAATAGTGCAGGCGTGAAGCTACACCGTATCAGACAGCGATTAGCAAATATCTTAAATGCAACCAACCATGACTGAATACAATAAATGGAAAGAGTGGGAGCCAACAGATAAGGATCTGGAAAACCTGTTGCGTACAGGATTCCTGAGCAGGAAGGCCAGTCATCACCCGCTTGGGAAACTAAAAAAGAATCTACTCACTAATATATTCTGGGCCATTCTAATTACCATTGGTTATGGCATACTGTTAATCAAATACCCGCTATGGCCTGTCAGGATCGCATTAGTGATCATGATCGGATTTAACGTTTTTGGCATTGTGAGTGGCTGGCAGCTCTACAAAAACATACCTGAAAATTTCTCATCAGGCCTGAATGTACTGGGAATGTTAAGAAAATGCCACAGCAATATAATGGAATGGGGAAGGCAGCAAATGCGCCTCGCCGTTTTCGTTTACCCTATAGCTGTTACAGGAGGTTATATTTTAGGTGGCGTCTCCGGATCAGGTAAATCACTGGAACAGCTGTTGCGGTCCCCGATATTCGTTTGGGCGCTCCCAATTTCATTGCTGATCCTGGTGCCATTGGCAATGCTCCTGGCGAAATGGTTATTCCGCAGAGCTTTTGGAAGGCACCTTGAAACGCTTCAGCAAATGATCATTGACCTGGAAAAACTAGACTAATGGCATACAGGGTTTACGGAACCATCAATTCCTTAACCATTCAACCATCTTTTCAGCGGTTAACTCCCAGCCTTCCTGCATGAACCAATTATGGGACCCGTTAGCTACCCATACCGGTTCAACACCATATGCCCTGGCAGTAGCCTGAACATCTTTATGGTTAAACAGGAAGTCGACCTCTCCCCCTACAACCATCACCGGTACCTTATGATTGGGTTTAGTCGGAAGGTCAAGTATGAGGGTATCCAAATAGGACAGGAATGATTCATCCTGCATCCGGCTCAGCACCTGTGCAGCTCTATCCTGACTTTCCTGTCCGGAAAAGATATATCGGTTGCAACGGTCAACGGTTCCAAAGACAGGCTTCAGGCTCCAGGTAAGATTTGCCTTGAGGAATACCAGCGGGTAATTCAGCATGGTCTTGAGCGTTAACCGCCATACACCATGCGGAGGTATAGAGCAGACCAGGATGGCCTTTGCTGCAAGTTCTGGGCTTTGGTTCAGGAAATGCTGGATAACAAATCCTCCCATGGAATGCCCGAGCAGATAAACCGGGCCTTCACAAGTTGCTACTATCTGCCTGAGGTCATCAACATATTCCCTGATCCTCCTGAACTTCAGGGAGCCAAGATGATCACTTCCACCATGATTGCGCAAACTCATTGCCTTTACCTGGTACCCTGCTTCAGCAAAGAAAGGCAATAGGTTTTCCTCCCAGCACCAGGCGGCAAAACAGGCACCATGCACCAGCACAATCGTTCCGCGTGGCTCAGCAACATACTTTCTTTCGATGACCTCCAGTTTCATTCTAAACAGGTTTTGGCTATCATGAGCGCTATGGATGACTTTCCGTTGCAAGTGGATGGCGACGGATATAGTCTTTTGGCAAATGCTTCAATAACCTCTTGCGGAACAAATGGTAATTGACCGTAATAGTATGACGAGGGGTATTGATCTGGTGGAAGTCTGGGTGCCGCAACTCCCTCTCCACCAGTTCCGCAACGTTGGAAGGTCTTTTCCACTTGCCGGCAATTTCCCGGGCCATGATCTTACTTTGCAATTCCGACCCGGGCCAGATACAACCCAATGGCTGGAAAAGCCCGATAAAATAGAGATTGGGTATAACGGGATGGATCATGCGCAGCCATAGCGGCACCTGCCCCTCTGAATAATCAATGAATTGCTGATCGAAGAACGGATGGGAAATGACATAACCGGTGCAGGCAACGATGGTATCATACTCCCCTGTACTACCGTCAGTAAACAGTACTTTCCTTCCTTCTACCTTTTCAATACCCGGGCGGGGCTTTATCTTGCCGTGACGTATGGTAAAAAAAAGGTCTTCATTGATAGTAGGATGGTGCGAACCTATGGGGCCATCAGGTTCCTGCAAGCCATACATACTATTCTTTCCATTGCGGATGAACAGGCTAATGGCAGTGAGTCGTTGCCATAACCATCTTGGCAACCAATCGACACGATGACTGAAAACATCAGCGGGCTTACCCATGATGAATTTCGGTGCTATCCAATAGCCCCTTCTCCAACTCATGTCAACACTGGCAGCCACCCTGGAGCTTTCAACGGCCACATCACAGGCAGAGTTCCCTCCACCTATTACCAATACCCTCTTGCCTGCAAAACGACTAAACCGTTTTACGTGATGGGAATGTAGCAATTCGCCCTCAAAATGGCCGTTCAACTCCGGCATCCTTGGCAGCCAGTGATGCCCGTTACAAACGGCCAATGCATCAAACTGATGAACAGAGACCTCCCCGTCCTTTTCTATGGTCACCTCCCATTTACCCTCCTGGTTGAGGGAACAATTGCGGACAAGTGTTTGAAATTGGATATGCGGTATCAGGTTAAAAGTCTGGGCATAATCCTGGAAGTAGCGCTTCAGCTGCACGTGGGAAGGGTAATCCGGGTAATCTTCCGGCATAGGGAAGTCTGCATACTCACTTAAGCTCTTCGAGGATATGATATGTGTGGTCTCAAATACAGAAGAATGGCTTTCTTCCTCGGTGAACACCCAGTTCCCCCCAACCTCCCTACCATAATCATACACGGTAACCTGCAATCCTTCATCCAGCAGGTTCTTGGCAGCAGTAATTCCAGAGGGTCCGGCACCGATAACACAAACATGTTTAGGCATGACAATCATTTAATCGCGATTAATTTAAGCTTTCTGGATAAAAAATCAGCAGATCGTCTATAAAAGCGGCATAAAACATAGCACCCTGGTCATTCTGGACAAGTTTCAGTAACTTCCTTTAAAACCAGCACAAATGGATCAACGCATCATCAATCTCTATGATGAGTACACTCATCGCCCGTTAAGTCGGGATCAGTTCATCAAAAAACTGGTACTCCTGACCGGTAGCATGGCTGCAGCGATGGGGGTATTGCCCATGCTGGAAGGGACCTATGCTGTTGCACAGACCAGTCCAACAGCCGACCTTTTCACCGAGCGGGTGAATTACCCGGTTGAAGGCGGTCAGATGAAAGCCTATGTGGCCAGGCCAATAGCTGTTAAGCCATATGCTGCGGTAATAGTGATCCATGAGAACAGGGGACTCAATCCCCATATAGAAGATGTAACCAGAAGAGCCGCGGAAGCGGGCTTCCTGGCCATTGCACCTGATGCGCTTTCCCTATTGGGTGGCACCCCGGCTAATGAGGATGAAGCCAGGGCAATGTTTGCCAAATTGGACATGCCCGCGACCATCAGCAGTTTTGCAGCCACCCTACCCTACCTCAGGCAGCGAAAGGATTGCAATGGCAATATTGGTTGTGTAGGATTCTGTTGGGGCGGAGCCATGGCCAATAACCTGGCAGTATCTGTCCCGGAATTAAAAGCTGCTGTCGCCTTCTATGGCAGGCAGCCCGATGCCGCCCAGGTTGGAAAGATCAAGGCCGCAGTCCAATTGCATTACGCGGGCCTGGACGAAAGGGTCAATGCCGGGAAGGATATTTACGAACAGGCATTAAAGGCCAATAATATCAGGTATGAATCCTATTTGTATGAAGGGGTAAATCACGCCTTTCATAATGACACTTCAGCAGCCAGGTACAATGAAGCCGCCGCAAAGCTGGCTTGGGGACGGACCATAGATTTCTTCAGGACATACCTTGCCTGAGAAGGGCTTATTCTTTCAACCCGACAACAGTTGCCTTCATTTTCCGGCAAACAGGAACGCCATCCTGAAAAACAGGTAACCGCCATCGATTTCCTACTCAGCTGGTATGGTCGGAAGTGATCACCCATCGGCCATTGATCCGTCGGAAGATCAGTGTAAAATGGCCGCCGACATCACCTACTGTCCTTTTCAGGAACCATTTTCCTACCACCATATAGACATCATCGCTGATCCTGTTAATGTGCAACAGGGAAAAAGTAAGTGTTCCCATCTTCTCCCTTGAATCATACCTTTTCTTATATCGATCAAAGGTATTCTGGAATCCATAGGTAACCCCGTTACTGCCAATGAACATTAATGAGTCGCTTTTCCAATAGCCTTCCATGAATGCAGTTATATCTCCACGGTTCCAATCTGCCTGCTGCCGGGCCATCAGATCCGTTATGGCACTTACTGCAGGGTCCTGTGCATTCACTGCAAACCCTGCCATAAACAATAAGGAAAAAACAATTGCTCTCATCAGGTATTTTCCCCGAAAATAGCAAAGAATCCGACCCGACTCCGACCCGTCTCCGACCCGGCTCCGACCCGTCTCCGACCCGGCTCCGACGTGAACCGTGATTCCACCCTTTGCAGAGGGGGTTTATTCACGGAATTAAGGGAACCAAACCTTATGGTCATTTTTTTGTTTTATGCATAAACGTTTCAACAAATGAAGAAGATCTATCACCTGGCCAATTGCGGGACCTGCCAGAAAATTCTAAAGGAGGTGCAAGCGGAGAAAAAAGGAGTAGTGCTGCAGGATATCAAAACTGAACCGATCACTGCTGAACAACTTGATGAAATGAAGAAGCTTGCAGGTTCTTATGAGGCCTTGTTTAGCAGGAAAGCCATGAAATACCGGAGCATGGGACTTCACGAGAAGGAATTGACTGAAAAGGATTACCGAAAACTGATCCTTGATGAATATACTTTCCTGAAAAGGCCGGTTGCAGTAGTGAATGGCTCCATTTTTATTGGCAATACCAAAGCGGTTGTAGAATCTTTAAAACAGGCATTATAATAAGAAAGCCCTACTCCTAAACAGTAGGGCTTTCTTATTAAAGGATTCCTTCATCATAATTGTACAGCCTGATCACAAACAGGCTAAGGTTGCGATAGGGTGGGACGTATTCTGCGAACAGGTCACGGGTGAACGGCGTCTTACTAAATCGCTGCCCCATCGTTAACCATAATTCCGGCCAGTTGATGTCAGAACCCTTATACAAAAGGTCATTCAACTCCCTGATCATAGGGTCGTTGATAAGTTTGGACCCGATTTGCTTGGTGGCTACAATTTGCGCTGAAGGACTTTTGTAGGCCACTGTCAGGATATTCTTGTACCCCCCGCAAGAACCAAGAAATGCAAGCTTAATGGCTGGATTAAGGTAGTTAAGGGTGGAAGGCAGATGATAACTATGTCCCCTGTGAATGATTATGGCCGGAGTAGCTTTCAACCCATTGATATAATTCAGCATCGCTAGTTGTGCCTGTTCATCCAGGTTGTTGGAGTGATCCAGTGGCAGGTTGGCAAAGATCTGTATCGGCTGGGCTGCATTTCTGGAACGTATCTCATACCAATTTGGCAATTTGGTGATCTGCCATTGGCTGGTGTCGCGGAACATCGCCAGAAAATTTTGCCAGGATGTCTTACCATCTTCGTCTCCGTAAAAAATCACCAATTGGTTGATCACCCCATTGCTGTCCTTTAAGGTGGAAACGGGCAGGTATTCATAACTTCCCACCTTGGCAAACAAGTCCTTCAAGGCCTTCGGGTCATTGGAAACGGTAAATACCTGGTCCAATATGGTATACAACCTTACCCCATAATAACTATTCTCACGCTGGCAACGCCCAAGGTTCTCGATCAACAACTGTTTCGTCACATTGCTGTATGCGGAATCATTAGACAGGCCTATGAAAGCATCTGCCACATCCATAGCCTCTTCCACACCATTATCCGTATTGGCCTCGATCCCACTGATGAAGCGCCTTAACAGGTCAGTCCTGTTCGCCTCCGGCATATTATTCAGGTAATCCGTAAGTACATTGTAGTGAGAAGTGATCCTGATGAACTTGCGGAAATTATCGTATTGCACCCATTCCATCAGGCTATCGGCATGGCCTTTTGGCAAGGATGCCATCAACCTCCTGTAGATCCCAAGGAAACTTGAAGTATATAGCTCGTCCTCTCCGCTTGTGATGAGATAATACAGGTCTACCGGACGAAGGGATTTGATACTGGCAAACCGCACCTGGTCCTTCGACTCATGCAGTTCATTGATCGGCTGGACATAAAATGCCATGGCCTTCTCATGCAATGCAGTGCGAATGGCCGGCTGCATGGGAGTAGGTAAGCCTTGCGACCTCCTTACCTTATTTTCCTGGCTACAATTCACCAACATTTGAAAGTATCCCGTAACGTTGGATCGGCGGAGTTTCAAAACTGAATCAGCAGTAATGATCCCAACAGCCATCCGGCCTGCAAAGGGCACCAATTCAGTCGCATTGCGGTTACCGGCAAGTTGCACCAGTTGCTGGATGACAGGGTGCGGCATCTGGCGGAGATAGTCAGCCAAGGGGGTTTGCCTGGCTGCTACATACTCCACTATTTGCATGGGTGTTTGCTCCGCGACATAGATCAGGGAAGTGTCCAGGTAAGGGAAATCCTTTTGCTTTTCAAGATACCCAAGGATATTCTCAGGATTCACCGCGATCCTTCGGATGTCAGCCAACTTCTGGAACCGTCCACCTTCAGGAAACTGCCGGAAAGCATCAGCCATTAACTGGGTCCTCCGGGGCCCAAGACCAAGGAAGAAATTCCTGAAAGGCGTACCATGCATCAAGGCATCTGCAATAAGTGGAAACTCCAGCTGTGCACTGGGCACATCATACAACTCAAACTTCTTTTGCGCCAGGCTTGCCCTGAGTGATTGCAAAAAGAACCGCACACTATTGATGCCTTTGATTTTTACCGAATCTTCCAATGCAGCATCCTTGTTGATCTCATGCTGCATACTATCCACTACCTTGTTGGCGAAATGTTTCATTTCCTTAACAATACCCCCATCGGCGGCAAAACTGTTAAGGAAGCCTTTATACTGCATCAGCTCGGCCTTCAATAGGGAGTTGGCCTCAAGAAGATTGGACTGTCCCCTTGCCGTAGCAAAAAAGAAAAGACAGCCAATTAATAAAAAACGGGTGGGTTTGGGGATGGTCATATTAACAATTCTCCTCACAAATTACGACTATCCCGCCGAATGAGTCATTTAACAGGTGACCGCCCGACCCGCCTGGGCTGACATTTAACCGTTTACAGCACCTGAAACAGTATATTAGCATTATGCCGGAAAAGCTTCACCTTTCCTACCAACTATGCCAGCCATCGGCTGCTTTGGCCTGGCTGGTCGAATTCTACTATGAAGCCGAATGGCAGCTTGAGGAAGGCATAGATTATGTGCAACCCATTCTGCCTTTCCCGGGCTGCGAATGGACCATACAAATTGGTAACCCTCCCCTTCATTTGCTCAATGACTCAAAGGAAGTCCTGCCAACTGCATATTTGCTGGGGCAACCCACCCATACCCACAACTATCAATGGCAGCCCCCAACCAAACTTTTTGTAACCCGTTTACGCCAATACAGGCTAAAACAATTACTAAATATTACATGGTCCTGGGCAGACCTCATCATGCCTGCACCTGAAGTTTTTGGCGAGAAAGCCAATACGGTGGAAAATGTAATACGGAATTCGCCATCTTTCAAGGAAAGGGTAACATTGATGGAGGCTTTTCTAACCCAATGGGCTGCCTCTATCCCACCGGAAAGATTATCAGCATCTGACAGCATTTTCAAGCATGAAAACCTTGCCAACGCGGGGGAAGCGATCCCCCTCGAACTCGGCAACATCGGGAAACGCCAGCAACAGCGCTATTTCAGGCAATGGTTCGATATGACCGCTACAGATTACCAGCGGATATGCAAACTAAAGTTGGCCCTTGACCAGTATGCTGCTGATCAGCAACTTAATGCAACGGATGTAACCTATCTCAGCAACTATACAGACCAGGCACATTTCATCCGCCAATTCAAACGCTACAGCAATGAAAGCCCGGCCTCCTTCTTTCGAAAAAGGCCATTCATTCGCGGGGCAAGGTCCAGCTAAGCATGTCGCTTTCGTTCAATTTTCCCGGATTCCCCCTCACTAGTTTTGCCTAAAAAAATGGCAAGTTTCAAAGGAAAGACAGCAATCATAACAGGTGCAGCCCAGGGTATTGGTGCAGCAACTGCAAAAGCTTTTGCTGAAGCAGGGGCTAGGGTTATCCTTACCGATATCCAGGATAGTAAGGGGAATTTACTGGCTGCCCAATTGGGCGACCAATGCCATTATGTCCATCTCGATGTAAGGAATGAAATGGATTGGGAGGAACTGGGGCAATGGTTCAAAGTGCAGGGGATCCATCCTGATGTAGTGGTTAACAATGCCGGCATCACCGGATTCACTGAAACTGAAGGCCTCCATGACCCGGAGCATGCCAGCCTGGAAGCCTGGCGACAAGTGCACGCCACCAATCTTGACGGGGTATTCCTGGGTTGCAGGTACGCTATCAGATGGATGAAACACAACCCTGGCAAGGCCAGCATTATCAATATCAGTTCCAGGTCAGGTATTGTAGGTATCCCGCAGGCAGCTGCCTATGCATCCAGTAAGGCCGCAGTCCGCAACCACACCAAAACGGTTGCCCTTTACTGTGCTGAAAAAGGATACCCGATCCGATGCAATTCCATCCACCCGGCTGTTATCCTTACCGAAATGTGGGAACCAATGCTCGGAGAGGGAGAACAAAGGGAAGCAACGATCAGGGAAATCTGCAAGGATGTTCCCCTTGGGATTGCAGGCCAACCGGAGGATGTTGCCAAGGCTGTACTCTTCCTGGCAAGTGAAGATTCCCGCTACATTACAGGAACCGAGTTGAATATTGATGGCGGAATACTTGCGGGAGCCGCAAATGCCCCTTCAAAAAAGTAATAAAAAATGCATTGCTCCTTTACTATTCGGGGCAATGCATCGCTGACAAAGGTGAAATAACTATTACAAATACCTTTTAATGCAACTTAACGATTAAATTTCTCAATATTCAACCTGGGCGGCAAGCCACTGATGTAAAAAGAGGCAATAGCCCTTGCAAAAGTTGGCAACAACTCGCCATCATTGGCCAGTACGATGAAGGTATATCCTTCGCCCGGGAACCTTAGGATATCCGCAAGTCCGGGTCCGCCGCTATGCCCTGCATACCTTATCCCATTCTCATTTTCGAGGATCCAACCTGCCCTTGTATATTGTGAAGCCTTTCCTCCTATACTATCCTTCCCATAAATATGTTCTTCTAATAGTCCCCTGGGAATCAAAGTTTCATTATCCAGGCCTACTGCCCAATTCGCCAAATCACTAATGGACGCATAGTACCCTCCGGCAGAATAGTAGTATTGTGGATACATGAATTTATATGCTTGCATACTGCCTTCCAGGTCATAATATGTAGTCGCCCTTTCCTTAACCAGGTTTGTTCGCATAAAACTTCCTGTTCTCTGTTCCATATCATAACCGCCATCATTCATATTCAATGGAACTGCGATCTCGCCTTGTATTAATGCGGGCAATGTCTTTTTATAGATCCTTTCCAGTATATAACCCAACAACATAAAATCAGCCTGCGCATAATGCTGACCGGTACCAGGCGCGTATTCAAGCGTAGAGTCCTTCAGTGCTTTCACCACAGTCCCTGTAGAAATATAGTAATCCCCCTTAAAATCCTTCAGGCCGCTGGAATGGGAGATCAAATGCTTTATTTGAATGGGTTTCCATGATACAGGTATAGTATCAATGTATTTTCCGACATGATCCTCTAACCGGATCCTCCCATCCCTTATCGCCTTAAGCAAAAGGGTGGAGGTCAGCAACTTGGTACAGGAAGCGATCTGAAAGTTTGAATGCTCCGACACTTTTGTGTTCCACTCAAGGTTAGCCATACCGTATGTTGAAAGCTTTACAATTTTTCCGCTTTTAACCACGGCTATTGCCATTCCGGGTATTTTAAGCTGCCCCATTTTTTCGCTAACGAAAGCATCAGCCCTGTTATTAGCGGAAGCTATATCAGCCTGTCCGAAGCTGCTGCCCTTCACTAATAACACCAATACCCATATCAGTAATTGTTTCATATGCCAGAGTGGTTTATGTGGAATGCCTGTTTTTTCGCAGCGTCAAAGCTTTATCCCTGACGAAACTACAATTCCTGCAGCCATTTAGCCACTTCTTCCCTGGCGGCAGCAACAACTTCTTTTCCAGCCCGAAAACACATTTTCCATTCCTTTGGCTTGGCCTCATACCTGGGATCAGCAAAACGAGACCCATTCAGGGCAGCATCAAAATCGACAGTAGCCGAAACTTCCATAAATTTTTCCAACCGCTTCTTCACCATCTGCTTCGGATCTTCAGGGATGGAATTATCCTCCCCGCCGACTACCTTATCTACCTGTTTATCAATAGCGCTATTTAGGACATCCATAGGGTTGCGTAACCTGAATTTCTTCTTTCCCCCATTCAGGTACTCCGAACGCCATTGCTTATAATCCTTCCTGAAGGCTTCCGTCTGGCTATAATCTTTCGCAAACTGGATCAATTGACGGGTACCGGTAACTTTCAGGTCTGTAGATAGCGACCTGGCCTTATTAATAATGGCCCGATCGATGGCCGGATAGCCCATGCCCAGTGATCTCACCATCATACTGGAAGCGTCCTTCTCTGTAACTTCAAGTTGTTCAAGAATTGCGTAGGTAGCGGTTGCTGACATTAATACCAGGGGTAAGGCAACCCATAAAAATAATTTCTTCATCGGTTAAGGTTTTGGTAAACGAAAGTATTGTAGCAAGATCTGCGGGAAAAGGTTGGCTGGTATGACATGTTGATTTCACTGTATGAACTGCTCATTAGTAAAACCTGCACCAAAAGTAAGGAAGCCCCCGCCGGATGGCAGGGGTTCCTTTTAACCAACCAAACCTCCAATTGAAATCAATAAAAATATATTCCGGTAATTATTGTGCTAAGGTTGCCATTCACTTCAATGCGGTTTGAACGCTCCAACGGATAGCCGTTCTCATCGTACTTGTAAGCAAACCGATTGAGGGTCTTGTCTGCAGAGCCTACACTTTCCGTCCTGATGATAAGAGGGTTATTGTATTGCAATACCAATCCAGGCAGGAAATGCTCGAGGATACTGGCTTTAACGGGATTAGGCTTATCATCATAGGTCTCATAATACTTGACCATACCCGGCTTAAAGGTAGTCTCGCCGGTCTTCCTGTACTGGTACTCCATTTGCTTCAGGTTGCCATTTCCATAATAACTCAACAGGATCTTTACCCCGCTCGCCCCATCCGGGTCGGGTTGTGCAATATCTTCCAAAACCTCTACCAGCCTTCCGCCGGTATTGTATTTAAAATAATGGGTAGCAAATTTCCGGTCATTATTGGTATAGATGACCGCTGAGGCTACATTGTTGCCTTCATAAGTATATACGACCCTGGTAGCCTGTGTGGCAGCCCTAACCAATTTGCCATTTACAAATTCATTTGAAAGTTGAAAACGACTTATCTCCCCTGATGGAGCAGATTGCCATTGGGATACATATTGGCTCACTTCCCTGGCATTGTTGAATTCAAACACCTGGAAATCCTTGTCGGAAACCTCAATGCGCTTCACCCATTTTCCGGGAAGGCTTGGTTCAGCAGGTGGTTCATTGTCTTCCGAACAGGAGGTAAAGGCAAGGGCCAGAAAGGAGAACAGCATCAAGCTGCGGAACATCTTTTTCATAAATAAGGTTAATGGTTTGATTTGCGAAATTCTGCAACCCTGACAAGCTACACAACCGCATCCTTATGTGATATTGATGAGTGGTAAAAGAAAGCGTCCCTGCGGAAAGGGATGTGAAAATCATTCACAATTATGCCATCCTTAAAGGCTTTAGTCCTCACATGAAGATGCGATGACCCATTATACAGAAATAAACTAGCTTGCACCCATGAAAAAGATCTTATCCACCACCTGCCTACTTCTTATGGTGATAGCAGGATTTACCCAGGAGATCAGGATCGCCACCTACCGGTATTCCACTAATGACCGGGTTGCTAACCTGGAGCCGTTCGCAAAGCTTGTTGAACAGAAAACAGGGTTCAGGACCACTGTAAAAAGTTATCCCACTGTACTGGCCTTTATCGAAGGCATACGCAACAATGAAGTTGACCTTGCCATGATCAACACTTTTGGTTACCTGTTGCTACAGACTTCAGCAAAACCTTATCCAATGGATCCGGCTGTTGCCCTGACGGTCCCTCCCTCCTCAAAGGACAACTACAAGACAGCGATCCTGACCAGAAGCAATAGCATGATCAAGGATATGGCCACATTAAATAGATCTGCGAAGGACCAAAGACTGGCACTGGTGGCTGTGGGATCCACTTCGGGCAACCTCGTACCAAGACTCGGCTTAACCGGCATAGGTATCGATAAGGCGGAGTCAGCATTCGATACGGTGGTCTACGCAGGCACCCATAAGGCTGCCATTGAATGGCTCTTGCAAGACAAGGCCGATATAGCAGCAATGGGCCATGATGCCTACCTCAAAATGGCACAAGAAGAGCCTGCAATCGAAGGCCAACTCAGGACCATCTGGTTATCACCCGAGATCCCCCTGGGGCCGGTACTCTTCCATAAATCCATAGATCCCAAACTGAAAGAAACATTATTACAGTTATTGTTAGGGCTGCATACAAGCCAGCCGGAGGCACTGACTTCGATTAAAAACGGTTGGACAGAAGCCAAGCAGGCAACCCATTATATTACCATTCAGGCCAATCATTACTTTCCGTTCCTTCAACAATTTGGTAAACCGGAAGCAGTGGCAGCCATCCTTGAGCAATTCGCCAATTAAGGACAGACAAGCACTTTACAGCATAAAAAAAGGGAAGTTTGATCATAAACTTCCCTTTTCTATTCCGCTAACTTCTTGCTCATAACGCAACATCAACCTGCTTCTCCCGGACTCCGGACTCAAGTCCCTGGCCAAGGCCATTGGTACTGATCTGGTTATTTACTTTATAGATCCGGTTAAAGGAGAAGTGGACAAATTCCTTACTCGCCAACACGCCATCAACTGTTTTGATGATCTCCATCGGCTTCTCCAATGATGGATAGGCAAGGATCGAACGCATACTAATGGTGGTGTCCCAAACCAGCTTCAGCGACCTTGTACTCAGGTCACTCTTCAATAGCGCCAGTTTAACTTCAGCATTCACATCCTTGTAGAAAGGGGAAGAATAGTCCTTGCCCTGGAAGATCCGGAAACTAACGGTCCGGGACACCGGCTCTTCCGGCGTTGGGGCGACGACGTCGTCGTCTTTGCTGCAGGCGGATAGCAGGATGCATCCTACCGCCACAGGGATAAAATACTTTTTCATCAGGAAAGGTTTGTAAAGGTTTAATTGTCTAATCTGACAATACCACAAAGCTATTCGTTGCTTTCCCATAATAATATAACCTCTTGGATGAATTGCCATTTTTGGCGGTTGAATGGCTATTTATCCTCGTATCCCAGATTGCAAGGGGCATTTGCTAAGGGAATGCTAAAAGGCCTTCATTCACATATTTATGTGAATGAAAAATCCTTTTAGTCAATATAGCTTTGCGTCATTCTTAAACCTTAATTCTATTGAGTATGCTGAACCTTATCCAAATTTCCAGGCAACTAGTGCTGTTGGCATCAGTTGCTTTTTTATTTACATCCTGCGACAAGGATGATCCCGCAAAACCCGCTAATGCACTTGAAACAATTGTTGTAGACCTGCAAGGGAGTATGATCGATGCCGAATCTATTGACTCAGCCAAGCTTGTCCTCCAAAAAACAGGCAGCAATACACCAAGGTATCAAAACCTGAACCTGGCTGGCAATAAACTTGAAGCCACTATCAATGGCTTAACCAACGGGGAATGGAAGGCCACTGTATATATCTATACTGACGAGGGTTCACATGAACTCAAAACCCTGCAGTATGTTGGCGAAAAGACCATCAACACCCCCTTTGCTGAAAAGCAAGTGGTATTAAAAGCCCCAACTGCCATACCGGCAACTGGCTGGAAGCGCAGGATCCAGTTCAACTTTTCCCCATTTGGTATGACCATCACCGTTGGGGAAGATGGCCGCGACCCCTATTTCAGCATGGTTCAGACCAATCCCAACTGGAATAGTTACAGGATCACCAGGACCATCATGAATACTACCGGGGAAGAAGTGGCAAAAGAACGTTATGAATGCATTGAGAACAATTGCCTGCCTGCAAGTGGTGTAATGGAAAATGATACATTCTTCAGGAACTACTCAACAATCGCTACCAATAATAGCTGGACAAGGTCCCATGTTGAAGTAAGATTCGGAAATCGTGCCCAACAGTCCTATGTCATTAGCGAACATGAGTGGACAAAATAAGACAAAGGCAATAGGAAAGGAACCCACCAGCCGAATACCATTCAAGAAGCAATCCGGTTACTTTCAGATAAAAAAGAACGGGCCCGTTAAGGGACCCGTTCTTTTTTATTAAGCAGTCATTTAATAATGTGCTAGGCTTATTACTCTATTAAGGAATCATTCCACAATCCTGAGTTTTGCGTAATTCAGCATGATCTTCTTCTCTCCATTCAGGTCAAACTGTACAGTTGCTACAGGGTTATGAGAACTGCCTTCCATTTTGGTCACCACCCCGAAACCGAATTTCTGGTGTTCTACCTTTTGGCCTGCCTGGAGATTGGATGTATCACTGGGAACGAAATCAGCAGAAGGCTTATGCTCCACCACCTTTGGCGCTGGCTTGGGAGGCACGTAGGATGGTACGGTATCTTTCCGCTTGGCAGGCGGCGGACCGTACATACGCTCTGCGGCTTCACTGGCGCCAAAACCCCGCATCCTGTCAAACGCCGATGTCCCTCCAAACTGGGTACCGCTATTGCGTGCACCACCGCCGGCATAACTCCTGTCAAGGTAATTCTGGGGGATCTCATCAATGAACCGGCTGGGTTCATTCTGCACCAATTGTCCAAAACGATAGCGGGTATTGGCATAGGTTATCCAAAGCCTTTGCTTGGCCCTGGTGATCACCACATAGAAAAGGCGACGTTCTTCTTCCAGCTCTTCCCTTGTGTTGATAGACATCGCATTGGGAAACAACATTTCTTCTAATCCAGCTGCGAAAACCACCGGGAACTCCAGGCCTTTAGCGGCGTGAATGGTCATCAATTTCACTGTATCAGCATTGGGGTCTTTCTCATCCGCATCAGTCAACAGGGTGATCTGCTGCAGGTAGGCCGCAAGCCCTTTGTCACCCACTTCCCCATCATCATTGCTGGGAGTTTCGGTAAACTCCTTGATACTGTTCAATAACTCCTGAACGTTCTCATACCGTTGCACCCCTTCAGCACTCTTATCATTGAAAAGCTCCTTCACCAGGTTCGTCTGCTTACCCACATGGAAGGCCACATCATAGGCATTCTTTATTTGCAACATGCTCTGGAAGCTCTTGATCATGGTAACGAAGTTCTCGATCGACTCCAGGGTACCGGCTTTGAACCCGGCTTCAGCAGCACGTTCCAATACCTCCCACATGGAGATATTGCTGTTGTTCGCGATCAGCAACACCTTATCGATAGTGGTCTTTCCGATACCCCTTACCGGGTAGTTGATGATCCGCTTCAATGCTTCTTCGTCACGGGGATTCACGATCACCCGCAGGTAAGCTACCATGTCCTTGATCTCCTTGCGGGAATAGAAACTCACACCCCCATACATAGTATAGGGAATAGCCATCCGGCGAAGACTTTCTTCAAAAGCCCGGCTCTGCGCATTGGTCCGGTAAAGGATCGCGAAGTCCTTGTTGTTGTAGTGGTTCCTTAGCTTCTGCTCCTGGATCGTATCCGCCACGAATTTTCCTTCATCGTTATCGGTCATGGTACGCACCAGCCTGATCTTCTCCCCTTCGCCATTATCGGTCCAGAGCTGCTTGGGTATCTGTCCCTTGTTATTGTTGATCACTTCATTGGCCACATGCAGGATACTCTTGGTACTGCGGTAATTCTGCTCCAGCTTGATCACCTTCACATCATCATAATCCTTCTGGAACTGCAGGATATTCTGGATGGTCGCCCCGCGGAAAGAGTAGATACTCTGGGCATCGTCGCCCACCACACAAACATTCTCATGTGCGGCACCCAATAATTTGATGATCTCGTACTGGGCCGGGTTGGTATCCTGGTACTCATCAATGAGGATATACCTGAACTTATGCTGGTACTTCACCAGCGCTTCCGGGAAATGCTTCAGCAATTCGTACATCTTGATCAGCAGGTCATCGAAATCCATTGCGCCATTCTTGAAACAGCGCTTGGCATAGTTCGCGTAGATCTGGGCGATCGCCGGACGGTTGCTGCGGGCATCCTCCTGCTGGATATAATAATCCTGCGCGTATTCAGCCGGACCAACCAAAGCGTTCTTTGCCGATGATATACGGTTATAAACGATATTCGGCTTATACAGCTTGTCGTCCAGGTTCATTTCGTTGATCACGGTCTTCACCACGCCCTTGGCATCATCAGTGTCGTAAATGGTAAAGGAGTTGGGATAACCCAGTCGATGGGCTTCGCTGCGCAGGATACGGGCGAAGACACTATGGAAGGTGCCCACATAAAGATTACGGGCATCGGAATTACCAAGGATCTTCTCGATACGCTCCTTCATTTCTTTGGCCGCCTTATTGGTGAACGTAAGCGCCAATATATTAAAGGCATCCACCTTATAGTGGGCCATCAGGTGGGCAATACGGGTGGTCAATACTTTTGTCTTTCCGCTCCCGGCACCGGCCACGATCATAATCGGGCCATCCTTGTGCAACACCGCCTCACGCTGCCGGTCATTCAATCCTTTCAGGTAATCTTGCATATGATGTTTTTCCAAAATCCGTGAACGGCAAATATCCTGAATTTTGGATTGCGGATGGCGGATTTCACACGGAATCTAAGGGCATTTAATTCTCAGCGACTTAGCCAACCCAATAGGGTTAGCCTCAATGCCGACCAGATCAACCTGGCGCCTTCCCATTAGGGAAGAAATCCAACCATTCCTGCTACCTATTGGAAGTAACCAAGGACCTAAGCATCAATCAGCCCCCCAAGGACTCTTCGAAGTATTCAACGGTATTGCTAGCGGGGATCTGCCGGCACCTTTGCTCCGGCCGCCAGCTCAGGATGCTTCTGGTTGAACAGGATGATCCCATCAATGGCCTTCTCCGGCTTTGAATACGTTTCCATATACCCCCCGGACCTGATCCTGTTGGCAACAAAAGTAGAACTGGCAGGCGGTGCAGCGACATATTGCTCCTTCCAGGTTGCCAACCGATGGAAGGACCAACGCCTATATTGGCTGTAATATTCATGATACCAATTGAAATGGTAGGCGTAGTACTGGTGCCAATAATAGGGTTTTGCCAGCGGCGCCCCCGTTGCCGCGGGTAAATCGGTTAATTCCTGCCCGAACAAGGCCTTTACAACTGGCCACTGTGCCACCCCGTAAGTGGAGGTGTACTGTTCATTCATGGCCTCCCCATTGCGGAGCGTGGTATTGGCCTTGTACTGTTTTTGAAGCTTGACGGAATCAGCATGATCATCCCCCGTTTCATAATTCGGCTCAATAATATATTCCTTTCCGTATAGGAGGGGATCACCGGCAACCTGCACCTGCGCCCTGTCCTTAGCAATCAGGCTCACCGTGATCACTGCGATATCCTGGGATTCATTGGCATTAATGGCCGTTCTCAACACCAACATGCGGGACATGCTGCCAGACAAAGGAATTACCCGAATGATATCAACAACGCCATCGTTGTTAAGGTCGAGATTATTGACCAGGCTGGACGGCCTATTCAGGGCATCCTGGAAAGCAACCGGGGAGGGGGCATTCCTGAAAAGCTTAAGAAGCGCATATAAGTTAAGGTTATCACCAGGTAAACCAAGATATTCCGGAGTACTCGATTGCTGGGAATAGCCTAAGATGGAGAAGGCCAAACAGCCTATTGTCAAAATTTTTTTCATGGTATGGATCAGATTCGCTTTTCCTAAAAGTAATACAGGTCAACTATTCAACGTCATCTTCCCACTCCAGCTTATAATCGCCGATGTGTTTTTCATTATCCTTCAACTTTCTTTTCTGCTGGCGGTACTTGTAGATACCGGCCAGCAGGATCAGGGTGGCCAATATCCCAAATAGCAACACCACCCATCCGCCAAAACGGTCGCGCATGAATCCATGAATGGTCATACCGGCAATGGCAAAATATAAGGCGGTCCGGATGAATGACAAAAGCGTCCTGTCGATGGCCATATCTGTACGCTCTATGGCCAGCCTTTCGCGCAGGATAAGGTCCTTATTGATTCTTTTCTGGGTTTCGTCCATGGTTATGGTTTTTCGGCTTTGAATCGTATATGCCAGGCACCACGCAGGTCGCCTTCCTTGGAGCCAAAAGCGGATTCTGCCGGTTACAAGGATTGAATAACAGTACAGGTATCTTGCCGGATATCCTTGCCGGCTTCACCCCGGCAGTTAAGGCACATGGCTTGTATAAAGATGGGCTTGAAATAATGATGATTCCGGTCATCACTTCCTTTGCAGTTTGATCAGGGTCTTGCGGCCATCCTTCAAAGACATGATATCCCCGTTCAATTCATAGCCATCAATATCGTACAAGGTCTGGAGGAATACGGCTTCAAAGGGAACATCCGGGCAGGATTCCTTCGGTGCCGGACCAGGCCGGAACTTTATAGAACGCTTTGAAACATCATAGTTGCCGCTGATGGGATGGCATCCGCCAAACCCCTTGTAGGTACGGGATGACGGGTAAAACTCAAGATGTGCATTCTTATCCTGGTTGCCACTGATCTGGACCGGCACTTCTTTTAATTCAACCAATAACCATCTTCCTTCCGCCCAATCCTTGTCAGGTCCGAGTTTAGGTGAACAAGCTACAGCCAAAAGGCTTATAAGGAGGGCAAGCCGGGAAAATCGCATAGCAGAAATATTTAATGCCACTAAAATAGTCGATCGCCGCCACCCATCAAAAGAATAGCCGCCGGGTCAATCCCGGCGGCTGGCAATATACCTGGATCAGGGATTAACCAATCGACTCCAGTATTTTAAGCACCAGCTATTCCAATTTCATTCCCTTCTTACCGATCTGCTCACGGATCATCTTTTCAATGGCCGTTTCCAGTGTGGATTCGTGATTACTTTTTATGTTCTTTGCCTTTTCCGCAGCTAGGAATGTATCCCGCTTTATGCTAAGTGCTGCAATTTGTTTTTGGATACTCCACCTTTCTTCAGATTGGGTTTTCACAAATTGCCTGATCTCTTTCTCAGATTTGTTCTTCAGGGTAACAGGCAGTTGGCTCTTGTCAAGTTTCCTTACCACCATGCTATCGGCTGCCATGGCATCGACAAGGTCCCAGCTCGAGTTATCATAAACTTCCTTCTTGCTTTTCACGCCAACCCTTTTCAGCGCGGCACTTTTATTGCTTTCGAAATTCAATCCATCCACTTCACTCATTTTGGCCATACTCTCCTCACCCTTAGTGCCGTAACTAATGTAAGTAGCATTCAGCCTGGTGTTCAACTGGAATAACTCATCATCATATGGGGTAGGGATATCCTCGATCCGGGCATCTGAATTGATATTGGTAAAGCTGCCATTGCCACATTCCGCACCCAGGTTCCAATGCTCTGCGATCCCCTGCTTGCGTTCCCCGCAATAGATAGTGTTCACCACCACCCCCTTTGCTTTGGCCTCTCTACAGGCAGTAGTAAAGGGCAGCCGCCCTTGTAAAAAATCCTCGTTGCCTGCTATAAAGATCACCTTATAATTATCCATGCTGTCATCCCACTTCAACTCCTTTAATGAGGTGTACATTACCTGGCCGCAATATTCATCGCCGCCATTGGTGGTCAACCGGAAAAGGTTCTTCGAAACCTCGTCCAGGTCGCGGGTGAAAGGGTTAACCTGCTCTACATAACCTTTGCTGACATCATTGGAACTTCTTCCATACTCATAAAGTGCGATCTCCACTTGCGGAACTTTACCATCGCACCTTACCCGTCCCAGTACACTCACCATATTCCAAAGCTGTGCCTTGGCTTGCTCAATCAACCCATCCATGCTGTTGGATACATCGAGGAGAACCGCTACCTGGATCTTCCTTGGGCTGAGGGCTACCGGATCCGTCACCAAGGGAGAAGCCGGCGGAAAAGGCCTGTTTAAACCTTCCTGAAATGCCAATGGCTTTTGCGGCCGGGAAGGGTCGGGAGCATCGGGAGGAGCCTCAAGTCCAGTTGTGCAGGGTTGCAAGATTTCATTACTGTCAACAAAATTGCAATTATTCTTTCCTGTTAGTTTGAGGTGGCGAATACCAATAAACGATGCAAGGGTAAGAGACGCGATCAATATGATCGCCAGGCTGGTGGTTCTGGTTGGTAATGGCATAATGGTTGGTTTTCGAATAGGATGCAGGCAGAAAATTTTTCCATGCCCCCAAAACCAATTTATAAAGTCCTTAACAATAAGGACTTTACCGCATTAAATCACAAACCAAAAAACAGGGAGGTAAAACCAGGCCGTATACGGCGTAAACATAAGGAAGGAGGATGTCCCTCCTTACAACTTGAAGCATTGTCCAGCATCTATGCCCTTTTAACCATCCAATCACCCATGTTATTATTCCATCCTTCCCTTCTCATTGATTCTTCCTGCCATTCCAGGAAAACACCAGCATCAATTCTTGGAAACATGATCACCAGGAACCAGGTTGCCCAACCGAGGAAAACTGTACCCAGTACCAGCATACCCTTAATAACCCAGTGCGCTTGCAATGGCTGGTCAATGAAAACAATAAAAGCCATGAGGGGTGGTAAAGTGAGACAAAGAACTGCCACTAAGAATATCAGGAACCGCATCAACCATAGCCCCTTTGGAAATTCAAACAAACTTATCCTTTGCTTCAAGGCCAGGTTAGTGGCAAAAAAAATCATAGCAACCATTACAGCCAGGAAGGGTTTGGAAAACTGTGACATACCATCCCCTAATAATTTGTGCAGTAACAACATGATGGCCATCACTAAAAGATTGAGGACAATGGAAAGTTTAATAAAGGGCTGGCAAAATAAAAGGCTACGGAATTCAGTCATAGTAGTTGGGAATACTGCCGGCAAGATAATTGTTGCCCGTTGACAAGGGGTCAGTGTTTTCACCGAAAAATCACCCATTTTCCATGCATTTTTCTTTTTCCTGGCTGGTTTCCCTCCATTTGGGAATTGTAATTGGCTTTCCCAGCCAGCAGGAACATCCAGAAACAAAAAGGCCAGCCGAATCAACAGGATTGGCTGGCCAAAATGGTTTTTTATGCTTATGGAATCAGACCCCTAATATTTTAGCATCTACGCGGTATTTTGATTGGATCCTTACCTTGATGTCTTCATTGATCACCTTGTCAGTAGTGATCTTCACCCGGATAGTATACTTACCCTTCTTGATATATTCTTCTAATTCGAGGTCTTCTACGTTGAGCCTAAGGACATTGGTAACTGTATCAGGGATATCGAAGGCAAAAGCGACCCTCCTTTCAGGCAAGCCATCGGCAGCGATGAACATTTCCATATCCTTCAGGAAATCGAAGGTCCGGTTTTGCGGGGAAAGGATGTTCAGGCGCATCTCTTCCATTTTCAGGGATTCGATCATGTCCATATTGCCGTTGCGCATGGTCAGTTCAGTCTCAGCATTGGAGGTGATCGGGGGGGTGGTGATATCAAATGGTAGCAGGGTTGCCACACCGGCCTTTACCGTTATTTCTGAATCATCAGAAATGGTAAAGCGGGTCAGTTCGTCAACCTTGTCACAGGAAAAAAGGGCAAAACATGCCAGGGTAAGCAGGAGGGTACGCATAGTTATTGGTTTAACTGGATTAATAACGGTTTTTACTGGATATTAGTATAGACCGGAAAGATAGCAAAATCCGGGAAATGACCTTCGCCTGCGGATGGTCACTGCCGGCGCCAAACCACCTTCCCTTCAAACATGGTCCACAAGACCCTGGTATCGCGCATGGACTCCGCATCTACGGAAAATACATCCCGGTCTACCAGTACCATATCGGCCCATTTTCCGGGTTCAAGCGAACCAATTTCCTTCTCGAGTAATAAGACCTTGGCCGCTTCAATGGTATAGCCATAGAACATGGCCATCCTGGGCATGCATTGGCTACTGTCCAATACCCCTTTGGGTCCTTTGCGCGTTTCGGCATGGTAAATAGCCTCGAATGGATTGGCACTGCTAACGGGCCAGTCACTGGCTCCGGCTACCACAGCACCCGCATCCAGCAAGGATTTCGCCGGATACTGCCACTTATACAACTCCTGGGCTATATAGGGTTGCACAATATCAATAGTGGTGACATCCCCAAAGGCCCATAGTAATTGCTGGGAGGTCAGGACGTTCAATTGGCGGAACCTGGAGAAATCGGTGGGCACCACCAATTGCATATGGGTAATACTATGCGGGATCCGTGTATTACCGTTCTGCTTCCGGACCCGTTCAAAGCCATTCAGGGTCTCGGTAACCGCACGGTCACCAATGGCATGGACATGCACCAGCATACCTGCCTTGTCCGCTGCTGTTGCAAAACGGGCAAAATTCCCGGGCTCGAACATAAATACCCCCTTATGGTTGGTGCCAGTATAGTTGGAAGACAAAGCAGCGGTCTGGGTGGGGTACTCCAGTACTCCGTCAGCAAAAACTTTAAAGCCCGCGACTTTCAGGTTAGGCCGTTCATATTTTTTCCTGATCGCCAAAACCGTGTCGATCTGTTTTTCCGGTGAACTATCGGCTTTGGCCACAATGGTTGCAACAACATGGGCAGATAAGGCATTCGCCCTGATCAAGCCATGGTAAGCATCCAGGATCTCACTTTCTGTGGTGGCGGTGGTGGTAGCAGAAGCTTCCAGCCAGGCAGTGAGGCCATAACCATTGGCATAGTCCATGGTCTTTTTTGCAGCCAGCGCATAATCCACCACGTTAGGTACAGCGGCATGTAGTATTTTGATCCCATCCTCAGTCACAAAACCGCTGGGTTGGCCATCTGGCAGGGTGGCATAATAAGACCTCATATCCCCAGAGAGGGTTTGGAGATAGGCTTTATCCACCCCTGCTTTCCGGAGCATGGCCTGGTTAGCGAAAACCGTATGGCCATCGGAACCCCTCAGGATGACAGGATGCCTGGCCAGTTCGCCGCTATTAAAAGCTTTTGAAAGTTCATCCAGGTGCGACCAGGTGCTGATGTTAAGGCCATACATATCCAACACATCCCCCGTCATTCCCTCTTGCTTCCGGATGGCCTCTTGGGCATAGGCGGCAATGGAAGGTACATCGGTGGGCACGTCCTTCAGGTTGGCCTTGGTCAGGGTTTTGCCGCCCTTGATAGCGTGGATATGGCTATCAACCATACCGGGCAACAGGGTCTGGCCCTTGAGGTCTGTTCTCAGTGCTGCTTTGCCCAGCTTCTTTTCAACATCCTTCAAAGAGCCCACGGCCAGCACCTTCCCATTCCGGATGGCGATGGCTTCCGCAAAAGGCTGATCGTAATTGCCGGTAAAGATCCTGGCGTTATAGAATAACTGGTCCTGGGAGAAGGTAAAAAGGGGAGAAAGCAGTAAAAGCAGCAGGATGCGCATGGGTGGGTGGTTATTGGTTAGAAAAAAGTAACCCCCATGAATTTCGGAAAACCAGCGCTTGAAGTGGAAATCGAAGGCAAAAAATCTCCAAAAAAATTACCCCCAATAATTTGTTAAATTCAATTGGAATCTCTTACCTTCACAACCGCCTAAAAAAAGAAGGTCCACTGTAGAAACAGTCGACCTCTAACGATTGCTTGCCATATAAAAAAGTCTTCTAGTATAACCTGGTGCTTACCCCGTAAGCTTGTTCAGGAATTTTGACCTCTACGATTCTTTGCTACTTAACGATTGCTTGCCGTATTTTTTTATTTCCTAAACTCTGATGTAAAAGTAGCACCAGGTTTTTCTGTTTTCAAATCAAATTTGCCTGGTTTTTATTACTCCAAAATGGGTACTTTTGCACCTAAACCTTTATCTATCAAGGTTTTCCGGAAAAATTATTAATGATGCCCAACCGATCTACAGATACCTTATTTCAATTGATAAAATCCCTTCATAAGTCGGAAAAGCGGCATTTTAAACTATACATCAAGAGAAGTTCTGCCAAGGAAGACCTGAAAATTGTAGAACTCTTCGATGCGCTGGACAAGCTACCGGAATATGATGAAAAGATCCTGCTGAAGAAACTGCCTTCCATCCAGAAGCCCCAGCTGAACAATATCAAAACCCACCTGTACAAGCAGGTGCTTGCCAGCCTGCGCGACCTGAAAAGCACGGATACACTGGAGCTCCAGTTATCGGAGCAACTCGATAACGCCCGTATCCTCTACAATAAGGGATTGAAGCACCAGGCCATGAAGATCCTGGAAAGGGCGAGGGAACAAGCCAAGGCCAATGGCAAGTTCAATTACCTGGCACAGGTGATCTCCCTGGAGAAGAAGATCGAAACCCTCCATATTACCCGCAGCCTGGGTGAGAAGACCGACAAGCTTACGCAGGAAGCCCTGGAGATCGCTACGCATATCGATAGGGTGACCAAGCTATCCAATCTGGCCCTTCGCCTTTACAGCTGGTATGTCAAAAATGGCCATGCCCGTAATGAAAAAGATGAGGAAGGGATCCGGAGGTATTTTAAGGAACAATTGCCAGCAGATGCCTATGAGCTGACCGACTTCTATGAACGGCTTTACCTCTATCAAAGCTATACCTGGTATGCCTTTATCCGCCAGGACTTCCTAATGTATTATCGCTACACCCAGAAATGGGTGGACCTTTTCTCGGAAAATGAGGTAATGAAGAAGGTGGAGATCGGTCACTATATCAAGGGACTGCATAACCTGCTGAATGCGCATTTCGACCTTCGAAACTTCCAGCAATTCGAGATCGTGCTGAAGGAATTCGAGGAATTTTCACAAACACCGATCGCACAACAACACGACAATTTCCGTATCCATACAGATATATATATCAACAGTGCCAGGCTGAACTGGCACCTCATGACAGGTACCTTCAAGGAAGGCCTGAAACTGGTCCCGCAGATTGCGGATAACCTGAAAGACTATGCGCTTTTTGTTGATCCCCACCGCATCGTTGTATTCAATTACAAGTTTGCAACACTGTATTTTGGAAGCGGCGACTTCAACACCAGTATCGACTACCTGCAGAAGATCATTTATGATACCTCGGCAGACCTGCGCATTGACCTGCAGAGCTATGCCCGCCTGATGCACATGCTGGCGCATTACGAATTGGGCAATGATGAGATCATTGAGTCATTGATCAAATCCGTTTACCGGTTCATGGCCAAAATGAAGAACCTGACCGTAGTAGAGGAGGAAATGTTCCGCTTTATCAGGCATTCCTTTGATGTCAGTCCACGTAAAATGAAACCCGAACTGGAAAAATTCCTCAACAAGATCAAGCACCTGGAGAAGAGCCGCTTTGAAACCCGGGCTTTCGCCTACCTCGATATCATATCCTGGGTGGAAAGCAAAGTGTATGAAAAGCCCATGAGTACCATCATCCACGATAAATACCTCGCGAGCAGGAAACGCAGGTATTAATAATTGTGTAAGCTGGAAGGATTCAAAAGTTAACCAGTTTAACTCAGGGCAGGCCCATGACAATCCAAGGGAAAAAGAGTCAATCAACCTTGAATTTCTTGCTCCAGATCCTGATGAAATACCTGATCAGGAAGAAGAGGCTGACCACAAACCAGCCATAGAAGATGTAATTCCCAAGTTTGGGAAAATGCTCGAAGAAGAACCAACCGAACATCAGCCCGAAGGTCGAATTCACCAGTAGCCAAAGGCAGCCCAAGCTAACGGTAATCAACACACGCTTTAGAAGGTCGCGGGCATCCTGTTCCATTCCACTCATACTTGTTCCGGTTTGGATATAAAATTACAACGCACAGCCTGAATTGTTGATCAATCGATCAGCAGATCTTCAAAATCCGAGGAATCACCGTTAAACACATTGAAATCCACCTTTCCCCTTATCCCGTTTACATTACCGGTTTCACTGTATTGCCAGAAAGCCCAGTTACGGGTGATCCTTGGGCGGTCTTTCTGGAGGTAATGCGCCACCCATAGCGGATATTGGTCAAAATCCCCTTTCAGGTATTTATTGTAAAAGTCAACATTCGTGTAAATGATCGGCCTGATTCCATAATGCGTTTCCACAGTTTCGAGGAAAGCCTTTACCTCAGCACGGAGCTTCTCAGCACTTACCCCGTAGGTCTGCTCCACATCCAATACGGGCGGCAGGTCGCCAGGCATCAGTTCTACGGTGCGAATGAAATTCTCGGCCTGGAGGGCCCCGTTCTTGGGAGCCAGGAAGAAATGGTAGGCCCCGCGGGTGATACCGGCATCCCGGCTCTTCTCCCAATTCCTGGCAAAATGGGCATCAACCCTTCCCAATCCTTCAGTAGCCTTGATAAACGCGAAGCCGATCTTCACATCCTCCACTTCCATTTCCTTCACTGCCCCCCAATTGATCCGCTGTTGGTACTTGGATACATCTATGCCATGGATGGAGAAGTTGGAAGGGATCTCGATACCAAATGCATCATACCGCACAAAATCAGGTTCGGACAATTTGTACCACCAATATCCCATCCCGAAGACCAGGAGGATGATCAATACGGCTATCAGGGACTTTGCACCGGGCAGTTTTTGTTTCTTCTTCTTGGCCATGCGGAAGCAAATTTAGAACTACGGCAATCAGGAAGAAGGAAATTTTTAAGACCGGACTATTCTAGCTTCCTGATCCCAAGCCTGGCGTTCTTTCCATATGGTTCTTAACCCATCTGTTCCTGGTAGGCTGAAATAGTAACCGGTCAATAAACCAGGGTTTCATTATTTTCGCCGGGTGCCAATGAACTGGAACGATAACATAAACCTTTTCCGGAAGATGACCTTTCGCCGTGCCTGGAATGCCGGCAAAGTGTTATTGAGTTATTATGTCAGCAAATGGTCGGGAAAGCCCATCCAGTGGGGATTGCCCATATCCATTTCCTTCGAGCCTACCACTTCCTGCAACCTGCGTTGCCCGGAATGCCCAAGCGGACTGAGGGCCTTTACCCGTCCCACCGGCATGTTACAGAAAGACTTCTTCAGGGAAACCATTGACCAGATCCATCGCGATCTCTTTTACCTGGTATTCTATTTCCAGGGAGAACCTTACCTGAATCCCGATTTCCTGGAGATGGTCAGTTATGCGAACAAACGACGGATCTATACAGCCACTTCTACCAATGCGCACTATTTAACGGACACGAATGCCCGGAAGACTGTGGAAAGCGGCCTGGACAGGCTAATCATATCCATTGACGGAACAACCCAGGAAGTGTACCAGCAATACAGGGTTGGCGGTAAACTGGAGAAAGTTCTGGAGGGCGCAAGGAATATCGTAAAATGGAAGAAGGAACTCAATAGCAAAACCCCATTCGTGGTATTCCAGTTCCTGGTGGTAAAACCCAATGAACACCAGATCGAAGAAGTGAAGGAACTGGCCAAAACAATTGGCGTGGATGATGTATGGCTGAAGACTGCCCAGGTCTATGATTATGAAAAAGACCCGAACCAACTGATCCCATCTATCGACAGGTACAGCCGTTACCGGAAGAACGCCGATGGCGCCTTCGAATTCAAGAACGCCCTGCATAACCATTGCTGGCGACTTTGGCAGGCTACCGTTATCAGTTGGGACGGCCTGGTGGTGCCCTGCTGCTTCGACAAAGATGCCCAACACCGTATGGGCGACCTGAAAAACCTGAGTTTCAGGGAAATATGGCAAAGTAAAACTTACCGGGACTTCCGTGGCAAGATCCTTCAAGGACGCGCCAATATTGATATTTGCGCCAATTGCTCGGAAGGGACCAAAGTGTGGGGATGACATATTGATTGGTGTCGCCACACAGATTTCCCTAATTTTAAACCAGAATGACCTTCTATGAGCATAGATAAAGATATCCACCAGCGGAAGTTCCGGAATGATTACCAGAGGTTGATGATCAATATGATCTATACCTATAACTGGCTGATGGAAAATACCAGGAACTTCATGGATCAATATGATCTTACCCCCCAACAGTTCAATATCCTGCGCATCCTGAGGGGAGCTGGGGAACCACTCTCTACCCTGCAGATCCGCCAGCGGATGCTCGATAAAATGAGTGATACCAGCAGGATCGTGGACAGGCTGGTGAAAAAGGAACTGGTCAGGAAGGTCACCTGTCCAACCGACAGGCGCTTAGTAGATTGTACCATAACTGAAAAAGGCCAGGAACTGCTTGCCCGCATGGATGCACACGAAGACGAATTCGATGCTATCCTCAACCAGCTCAGTCCCGAAGAGGCCAAGCAATTAAGCGGCCTCCTTGACAAGATGAGGCAGTCAGTAGATTAGGTCACTATCCTCACCCCAATGAAATCAGCAGTATGAAAAAGATATTGATCGCCCTCGCGATCCTTAACGGCCTTGCTCCTGCTAAAGGCCAGGAGCAGCAGCCAGAATTCAGGGCAGCATGGATTGCCACCGTTGACAATATAGACTGGCCAACCAAAGGCAATTTTGACAGCGAGAAACAAAAGGATGAATATATCCGCATGCTGGATATGCACGAGAAGAACGGCATGAACGCCGTGATTGTGCAGGTAAGGCCGGCAACCGATGCTTTTTACCCTTCCCAATACGAACCCTGGAGTGAATGGCTAACGGGCAAGCAAGGCAGGCCGCCTGTACCTTATTATGACCCTTTGCAGTTCATGATCAATGAAGCCAGGAAAAGGGGAATGGAGTTTCATGCCTGGCTCAACCCTTACAGGGCAGTATTCAATGTTAACCGTTCCAGCATCAGCCCCACCCATATTACCAGGCTCCATCCCGAATGGTTCCTAACCTACGGGGACAAACGCTATTTCGATCCTGGCAACAAGGCTGCCCAACAATATGTGGTCAATGTAGTTCGTGACCTGGTACAACGTTATGATTTGGATGCCATCCACTTCGATGATTATTTCTACCCCTACAGGATAGCAGGGAAAGAATTTCCTGACGACAAGACCTTCCAGCAATTTGGCAATGGCATGAACCGGGACGACTGGAGGAGAAGCAATGTCGACTCCATCATTGTGAAACTTTCAAGGGCCATCAAGGAAGAGAAACCCTATGTAAAGTTCGGCATCTCGCCATTTGGGGTTTGGCGCAACAAGGACAAGGATCCTGAAGGCAGTGAAACCAAAGCCGGCCAGACAAATTACGATGACCTCTATGCAGATATACTGCTATGGTTGAAGCAGGGCTGGATCGATTATGTAGCGCCACAACTATACTGGGAGTTTGGCCACAAGGCAGCGCCCTTCGAGGTTTTGCTCGACTGGTGGAGCAAACACAGCTATGGCAAACATTGCTATATAGGCTTGGGTATCTACAAGGCAGGAACCAGTGCCCCATGGAAAGACAAGAGCCTCTTACCCAAAATGATCCAGGCCATACGCAACACGCCTAATGTTCAGGGGGCGATCTATTTCAGCAGCAAATCATTTGTCAGCAATCCCAATGGCTGGAGCGATAGCCTTCAAAACAATTACTATAAATCGCGTGTACCCCTTCCGGTTATGGAGTGGCTGCCGGGCAAACCAACTGTAGAAACCAACTGATAATTCTTTTCTATCAACCATCAATAAAATCAATCAACCCCTGGAATGCTTTTCCATAAAGGATTCCAGGGGTTGATTTTTAGTTGTCCCATCCTGAATTCCCAGATTTAACATGTCGTGATTTTGATGACAATTGATCACGCCAGAACTTTGCGCCCCCAAAAGCAATCAAAAAGGAAAATCAGTATGAAGAATTTAGTGTTGTCAGTGGGATCGCAATTCCCCGAGTTCAAGAAAAAGTCAGTTGTGTCCATTGAGAAAGGAAAAGAGTTCTATGAGTTGAGCTACGAAGAGATCAGGAATGCAGGTAAGTGGATGGTGATGTTCTGGTGGCCAAAGGATTTCACCTTTGTTTGCCCGACCGAGATCGCAGAATTCAACAAGCATTACCAGGATTTCGCCGACCGAGATACCGTCCTGGTTGGTGCCTCTACCGATAGTGAGTTTGTCCACCTGGCCTGGAGGAACAACCACGAAGACCTGAAAGGCCTCCAGTTCCCCATGCTGGCCGACACCTCCAAAACCCTGGCAGAAGAGCTGGGTATCCTCGAAACTGAAGAGAAGATCGCCTACCGCGCCACTTTCATCGTGGACCCACAGGGTATCGTACGTTGGGTTAGCCTCTACGACTTGAGTGTTGGCCGCAATGTGAAGGAAGTATTGCGTGTACTGGATGCCTTGCAAACAGATGAACTCTGTCCATGTAACTGGCAGAAAGGTGAAGCTACCCTCACTGCCTAATCATTTCAATTGAATTCAATTCCCTTCGGCGTCCGGTCCAATGATCGGACGCTTTTATAAAATACCGGAAGATTATGATGTTTGGAGCTGCTGCCACAACAGTTAATAACGCTGTGGCGATATTGAATGACCTGGGACTGACCGAAGAACAGCTCAGTCCAAGCCTCAAGGCTTTGGCCAATGCTGATACCAGGTACCTGCGTGACCTGAAGATCAACATCAGCAATGCGCTTGGCGCCGCAACCCTGCAAAAGAAGGAAGCATACCTGATCGCATTGGCCGTAATGGTAAATGAAAAGAACAGCCTGCTACAGGAAGCCTTTACCAAAATGGCCATAGGTGAAGGGGCAAATGAAAAAGAGATCGCTGAAGTGATCAGTTGTGCCAGCCTGATGGCAACCAATAATGTGTATTACAGGTTCCGCCATTTTATGCACGAAGACTTTTACAATAATGCCCAGGCAGGTATCCGCATGAGCATTATGATGAACCCGCTGATCGGCAAGGAGTTCTTTGAACTGATCAGCCTGGTGGTTAGCTCCATCAACGGCTGTGAAATGTGCGTAACCAGCCACGAGAAGAACCTGGTGCAGCACGGCACAGAAAAACAACGCATCCACGATGCTGTCCGGCTGGGTGCCGTCCTCCGCAGCCTTACCGTTCTCTTATGATACCAAAGCCCGGACTTCTTGCCGGGCTTTTCCATTCAAGGTCGGACTCGAATCCGACCCGACTCCGACCCGTCTCCGACCCTCCGAAAACGACTATATATGTACCGATCTGTTTATCAATGCCGTATGGAACTTTTTTGAAATAGGGCCATTTTTAAGGGGTCTGCTATACCTGTCAGACTCCCTATCTTTGCGGGAATTGATTAACTATAAACCGAAAATATGCCTGGTTTTGAACTCTGGGGCGCTGAAGAGCGCAAAGAAGTAAACGATGTGCTTGAAACCGGAATCCTGATGCGTTACGGCTTCGATGGTCCGCGCAAGGGTATCTGGAAAGCTAAAGAACTGGAAGAAGCAATTACCCAAACATTTGGTTGTAAATATGCCCAGCTTACCTCAAGTGGCACGGCAGCACTAACCACCGCCATGGCCGCTCTCAATATTGGAGCAGGTGATGAAGTGATCATGCCCAGCTTCACATTTGTTGCCAGTTTCGAGGCTGTGTTAAGCGTAGGTGCTGTCCCTGTACTGGTTGATGTAGACGACAGCCTGACCCTTGACCCTGAAGCTGTACGCAAGGCCATTACCCCAAAGACCAAATGCATCATGCCCGTACACATGTGCGGAAGCATGGCAGACCTTGATGCACTGGCAAGCATTTGTAAGGAGCACAACCTGATCCTCCTCGAAGATGCCTGCCAGAGTATTGGCGGATCCTACAAAGGCAAGTCGCTGGGAACAATAGGCCATGCAGGCACTTTCTCCTTCGACTTCGTGAAGACCATTACCTGCGGTGAAGGAGGGGTAGTCATGACCAATAATGAAGAAGTGCTTATCAAGAGTGACGGATATACCGACCACGGCCACGACCATAAAGGCGTTGACCGTGGGGCCGACCTTCATCCGTTCATTGGCTATAATTTCCGCATTAGTGAATTGCATGCTGCAGTCGGATTAGCCCAGATCAAGAAATTGGACCGCATCCTGGCCATCCAGCGAGCTAATAACAAACTGCTTCGCTCTTACCTGGAGCAGATCCCGGAGATCAGTTTCAGGACCATCCCCGATCCTGCAGGTGATAACGCGTCCTTCCTGAGCTGGTTCCTGCCTACAGAAGAACTGACCAGGGCTGCCGTAGCGGAAATGAAGGCCCAGGGTATCCTGCCAGGCAATTTCTACTGGTACGATAACAACTGGCACTATATCCGTAAATGGGACCACCTGAAGCAGGCCACCTCACTCTACAACCTGAATGATGCCCAAAAAACGGCACTATTGAAACTGCAAACCCAGGACTTCAGTGCCAGTGACGCCATCATGGGCAGGTGCATCTCTACTGCCATCAGCTTAAGCTGGACAGAAGAGCAGATCCGCGAAAAAGGCGAAAAAATGGCGGCTGCCATCAGGAAAGTCCTGCAAGAGCAGACCTCAAATGCCTGATCACCAGCAACAAAATGATAAAAAACGGTCCTCCTGTCGGGGACCGTTTTTCATATCAGATAATCCTATTTACGCTTACCCTCCAGGTAGTCGGTGTGTTCAAGTGACCCCATCCTGATTCGCAGGGGTATTCCGGTCGCCTTTTCAAACTTCCATTCCCCAATACAAAACAGCCCCCACTGCCTGGTCACCCAATCTGCTGATATACTGGCATTTGGGAATGCTAATCCCCTTGGGGAAGGAAGGCTTGCTGGTTTTTTTACAAGATTTTCAGAATTTTTTTGCGTCACGGAATACACTTTCACCGAATCCTCCAAACGGTAGCGCAGGGGCAATGAAACACTTGCCTGTTGCGCATTTGAAGAGATTGCACAAAAGACCGGAAAGGCGACAACAATTATTTTAAGAATTCGTTGCATCCCTGTTTCATGATTAATTTAGTAAATTACGGCCTGATTTTTGTGGATAGGCGGCCTTCCTCCGGAAACCAGTCGCCACAAACCCCTAACGAATGGCACTGAGTCAAAGTTTACAACAAAAACTATTACAAAAGCTTTCCCCTCAACAAATCCAGTTGATGAAGCTGCTCCAGGTGCCAACAGCCAACCTGGAAGAGCGGATAAAGGAAGAACTGGAAGAGAACCCGGCACTGGAACTGAGCGAAGAGAACCATGATGAAAACTTTGAGGAACCGAGGGACGAATTCGAGAATGCTGATGACGATTATGAGACCGAAGGCAGCGAAGATGAGTATGAAAATATTGACATCAGCGAATATGTACAGGAAGGTGATGACGAAATAGCCGATTATAAGCTCAGGGATGATAATTATCCCGAATTGGAGGACAAGCAGGTAATGCCTTTTAAGATA
This sequence comes from Flavihumibacter rivuli, assembly GCF_018595685.2. Classification (NCBI taxonomy): domain Bacteria; kingdom Pseudomonadati; phylum Bacteroidota; class Chitinophagia; order Chitinophagales; family Chitinophagaceae; genus Flavihumibacter; species Flavihumibacter rivuli. The sequence continues at coordinate 3,642,628 of NZ_CP092334.1, read as the reverse complement.
GAAAACTCCCTCCATGACTCACTAGTTGACCAGCTGGGCATGCTTGACCTGGACGACCGCACCCAAAAGATCGCAGAACAAATTGTTGGAAGCATTGATGATGATGGATACCTGAGGCGGGAAACCACCTCCATCATGGACGACCTTGCCTTTCGCCAGAATATTATCGCCACTGAAGAGGAAATTGAAGGCCTCATACGCAAGATCCAGCATTTCGACCCTCCCGGTATTTGCGCCCGAGACCTGCAGGAGTGCCTGCTACTCCAGTTAGAAAGAAAGCTAAAGGAAGGAACAGAAGTAAAGCTGGCCATCGAAGTACTCAGCCGCTATTTCGATGAGTTCACCAAGAAGCACTACGACAAGATACAGCGTGGACTGAATATCGATGATGACCAACTCAAGAGTGTCATCAACCAGATCATTAAGCTGAACCCCAAGCCTGGGGGCAATGTCGGCGAAGTAAACAAGGCCGAAAGCTATGTGGTGCCGGACTTCTTCATCTATAACAATGGCGGCAAACTTGAACTGACCCTGAATAGCAAGAACGCACCCGACCTGCGCATTAGTGAAGGTTACCGCGATATGCTGAAAGAATATGATAAGGGCAGCAAGAAGGATAAGCGACAGAAGGAGGCGGTGCTTTTCATCAAGCAGAAAATTGATGCGGCCAAGTGGTTCATCGATGCCATCAAACAAAGGCAACAGACCCTGATGATGACCATGCAAACCATCATGGATTACCAAAAGGAGTTCTTCCTGACTGGCGACGAAACTACCTTGCGGCCAATGATCCTGAAGGATATCGCCGAAAGGACCGGACTGGATATTTCCACTGTCAGTCGTGTGGCCAATAGCAAGTTTGTACAGACAGAATTCGGCACCTACCGACTGAAATTCTTCTTCAGCGAAAGCCTGAGCACGGAAAGCGGGGAAGAAGTATCTACCAGGGAGGTTAAAAAGATCCTGAGTGACATGGTGGAAGGGGAAAATAAACGCAAGCCCCTTAGTGATGAACGGCTGACTGAACTTTTACAGGAAAAAGGTTATAACATTGCACGCAGAACAGTGGCCAAATACCGGGAACAACTGAATATACCGGTAGCCCGTTTGAGAAAGGAATTGTAAAATGGTTATAACTGAAGAACAGGAACTGTCAAAAGCCCCCCTGCCCCTGAGGCTGCTGGCTCACTTTTTTTCCTACCTGTTTCACCCCATATTCATCCCGGGATACATTACAGCCTACCTGCTGTACCTGCATCCTTTTGCCTTTGCCGGTGAAGACGACCGGTATAAATTGTTCAAGCTGGCATCAGTGGTTTTCAGCACCACCTTTTTCCCGGCTTTCACCGTGCTGCTCCTGAAACAATTGGGATTTGCTTCCAGTATGCAATTAAGGACCCAAAAAGAAAGGATCATCCCCATTGTGGCATCCATGATCTTCTATTTCTGGGCATTCTATGTTAGCAAGAACCAACCGGACAATCCGCCTGAGCTGGTTCAAATGCTTTGCGCTGTTTTTGTATCCAGTATCATCGCCCTCACTGCCAATAATTTCATGAAGATCAGCCTGCATGCCATTGCCATGGGAATACTGGTAGGTTTCTTTATCATGATGGCCTGGAGCAGCGTTGTGCCAATGGGTGTATTTGTCGCGATCTCCTTATTGATCGCGGGCATTACCGGCACATCAAGGATGCTGGTTAGCGATCATACCAACAGGGAAATGGGATGGGGCTTCCTGACAGGCCTCATCTCCATGCTGATAGGCATGCTCGTGTCCGGATAGGCAAGATTGTCAAGCCATTCCCTGATGGTTAAGCATAAAAAAAGCCCAATCTTCGATTGAGCTTTAGGGTTGTCCAAACCATCTGTAGTTAAAATCCAAGCGACTGTTCTACGTTTTCATTAGGGATAGTATGCTTTACAGCCAGTTCATCACTGGTTGACACAATAAATTTTGAACCATTCTAGCTATTCAGGATCCTCGATTGGGTGAGATACTTCCTGGATGGATGATAAATGAAAAGACAGGTCCCGCGCTTGATTGTATTGATCACCTTCTCCGATTGGGCTTTGGGAACTGCCGGGCAACCAAAGCTGCGTCCATTGAACTTGTTGTACCGGATAAATCCAGCCCCAACATAATCAGAACCATGCACTACAATGTTCCTGGCGTTAGCCAGGTCATTGAATCCCTTATCTACCCCATCGATCTTCAAAGCGAGACCGTGTTCGCCATAATAGGTATTCCTGGTGATATAGAATCCCAAACTGCTCTGGTGGGATTCAGGACGATTGGAGAATTTCTTCGCATACTCGCCCCCTGAATTGCGGCCATGGGCCACATAGGTATTCAGCAACACTTTCTTTTCCTCCACATCAATGATATACATGCGCTTCCTGCGGGAAGATTGACTGAAATCACAGATAGATAACACATCCTCCCTATTGAGCAATCCTTTTTCCCTCAACCGTGTATATCCTTTAAAAGCATATTGAAAAGCCTGTTCAGAGAGTCCGAACTTCTTAAGGTTCAATTCCTGGTAAAGGGATCGGGATACTTCCACCAGCAGCTCATCCTTAAGCTTAATTGCTTCTTTATGCGCAGGCTTTAGGGCCTCCATGACGGTGGATGAAAGGGGGGCTCTTTTGCCAGAACCCGTCATCCCAACCGGGGATGCCAACGAAGCAAGCAGGAACAGACCTGCAGATAAGGATCTTGCAACGTATTGCATGCGAAAAGGGGTTTTCTACGGTTTTTCAAAGGTTTGGATAGGAAAAACGCATAGAAATAAAAAATAGTATGCCAATAACCCCTGAATCAGAAAAGAACACTTTGACGCAATAGATCAGCCAGGGGAACCGTTACCTTCGCTTCCCTCCTGTTGTGGCCCTTGTTGTATTGGGGCGACCGGGGTAACAGGAGACTCATCCTCGCCACCGAATTCCAACCTGTATATCCTGACCAACAGTATGAAAATGCTGATGAGCAAAGGGCCAAATACAAGTCCGAAAAACCCTAATAATTTTAGTCCCAATACTACCCCAAACGCTGTGATCAAGGGGTGCACATCCCCGATCTTCTTTTGCAACCAGAACCTGAAAACATTATCAACAGTCCCGATAATACCGAAGCCGAAACCCAGCATGGCGACTCCCTTCCAGGTAACACCTTCAACAAAAAACACGATCGCCAATGGAACATAGGCAAGGGCTGCGCCTACTAGAGGTATCATGGCGGTAATACAGGTGATGGTAAACCAGAGGAATGGATCCTTAACGCCCAATATCAGGTAGCCAATCAATCCAACGACGCCTTGTAATACAGCTATCAAGGGAATTCCAACTGCATTGGATATAACCATGGTGCCTATTTCGTTCCTGACCTGGTCAATATGATCATCCCCAACGGGAAGTAAATCAAAGAAGGCCTTCTCCATCTTGTGCCCTTCCACCAACATGAAATAAAGAATGAAATACATTACCACAATGGTTGTTAAGGTATTAAGGGTGGCATTAAGCACTACCGGTACCTCTTTCGCCACGATACTGCTGATCTGGCCAAGGTTCTTTTCATTTAAGATATCCAGGCCGAAGCGGGCTTCTGTCTTTTCAATAAATACCTGTACCGATTGTAATGCCGCATTGATCTGGTCACCCGAAATACTCAGCCTGGAGACCAATAACTTGATGGCCGCCACGATAGGGAGCACAATAACGATGAAAGAAATCAACATCAGTAGCAATGCAGCACTGGAACGCTTATACCCTTTCCTTACAAGGGGCCTCATCCACTTATCAAGGATCACATATAAGGTGAGCGCGCCAAGGAAGCCAGGCAGGAAGCCATTCAATTCATAGAACAACAATGCTCCAAGCAGAATGATGATCACAAGGAAAAAGATCTGTCTTACCTTATTGGGGTTCAGCTGCTCCATACTTTGTATTTACCCTAAAATACTTAATTCGCGCTAATAGACGCCTTTACCGGAGCCCGAAATATCATGGCCTGACTAGTCCAGTAGCAAAAAATAGTGAAGCTTGCCTTCAGCCCATGCAATCCTCCATTGCCTTAAGGTATTCATTGATATAGTCTTGCTTCCTTGACCTTCTGTATTGCATAATGAACCTGGGATGTGGCAATGGAATGATTTTACTGAACAATTGATTCTCATTATTCAGCTGTTGAAGGAACCGAAAGTTCTTTTCTCCACCAATGCAGATCACCGTTTCCCTTTTTACGCCGAATGCGAACTCTTTTTCCAGGCATTGTAGCGCAAAAAGGTAAACGGCCTCCATTAAGCGCTGGTCATCGTAATAATTCAGGTTCTTGCCATCACGAGTATACCCCAATTGACTCATCGCAGCTATAAAAAAATCCCGGTAAAAATCGACCGGTCCGCCATAGGCATCGATGACCGCATAGATAAATTCTGCAGAAAGCTCTGACTGGTCCGGGAAAGGATGGTCGATACCGCAATCATTCCTGAGCTGCCTGGGTGCTGTAAAGTTGATGCCTGTGATGCCGGCACCATGCCTTCCCGGATTGATGCCTATCATCAAATGCCTGCTGGTCTTGTCATTGTAATACTTCATAAAGAAGGCGCGAATGACCTTCCGGACTGCAGGATCATTGAAAGGGAACAATACACCTATATCCCCCGGGATCGCAGGAGGAGGCTGGAGGGAATGAAAAAATCGTATGGCCTTGTTGGCAAAGGTGGACATGTCTCTTCGTTCAAAACCAATGAATGGAAACCGCAAGCACCTGAACTCCCTGACAAATAAAAAATCCCGGGTAACTTACCCGGGAATACCTATCAATACAAACTTGGATTACTATTAATAAAGTTCACAAGGGCTGCAGCATTCTTCAGTTTCAGCTTCTTCAGAATGTTATGTCGATGCACCTCAACTGTTTTTAAGGAAATATCCAATTCCTGGGCGATCTCTTTGGAAGAATGCCCATTCTTGATGAAGTGGATGATCTGGATCTCCCTATCCGTCAGGGATTGGATATCAGGACCATCTGATTGGGGATCGGTAAGTTGTTCAGATATGATGTTCTTGATTTCCTCGCAGATATACTTATTACCCTTTTCCACTTCAAGGATTGCCTTCACCATTTCTTCCCTGCTGCTATTCTTGGTCACATACCCCCTTGCACCCACTTGCAGCATTTTCCTTGCATATGCCGGCTGGCTATGCATCGAAACCCCTATTATCTTGGATTCGGGCGATACCTTTTTGATCTTTTCAGTGGCATCGAATCCGCTCATCGGAGCCATATTCACATCCATCAATACAATATCCGGATGATGCTTCGAAGCCATTTCAATTGCTTCATCGGGATCGCCGCAATCCGCGATCACTTCAAATCTCGGGTCACTGGCCAGGATAAAACTCCATGTTTCGCGGATCAACTTGTGATCATCCACAATCAATATAGAAAGCTTACTCATACCATTAAGTTTTTAGGGCATTGGGTAATTCAATAATCAATTCACAGCCTTTTCCGGGCGCAGTATTCACCTTCACCCTGGCATTGAACAGCGCGGCCCTGCTCATAATATTGGACAGTCCCACCCCGTTTTTCTTTTTTGCAGCTTCAAGGTCAAATCCGATACCATTATCTGCTATGACCAGTTTAATACTGTCTTTCTTGTTCCTGATCTCGATCAGGAGACTGCTTGCCATTGCGTGGCGAAGGATATTGTTGATCTGTTCCTGGATGATCCTGAACAAGGTGAGTTTTTGCTTAGGATCAAGGATCTTATCCAGGTTGGCGTCATATCGGAAATCAACCACAATTGACCTGGCAATGGAAATATTCTGGATAATATCATTGATGGAAGAGATCAGGCCAATATCACTAACACTGGCAGGCATTAGCGAACGGCTGATCTTCCTGATCTCATTAATAGCATTCATGATCGTATCCGAGCTCCTCTTGATCAGCTGCTGCTGGCCAATCGGATCCTGATAGGCTACTTCAAGGAAAAGCTTGGCGGTGGTGAGCAATTGGTTTACGTTATCATGCAATTCCTTGCCGATCTCCTCCCTTTCCGACTCCTGCACTTCCACTACTGCCTGGGCGATCTGTTTTTGCTTCTGGATCTCCTGCTCCAGCAGTTGCTCTTCCAGTTTCTTCCTTTCCGTGATGTCTTCCATTGAACCGATCATCCTGATCACCTTACCTTGCTCATCATACATGCAATAACCTTTATCCAGCACAATGGCATAATTTCCGTCTGCCTTCCTGAAACGGTACTCATCCATGAACAATCCCCTCTTCTTGCCGGTATCGTATTCACGAATATGTTTCAATACTCGTTCCTTGTCTTCCGGATGGATATTCTCCTCCCAGGTATGGTATTCCAAATTCTGTAATCCGCTGCTATAGCCAAAAAGGTTGGCGAATCCTTCTCCCCAGAACAACTGGTTGGCGATTGCATCCCAGTCCCAGATCGCTTCATTGGTAGCCCTTGTGGCCAGTACATACCGTTCGTTACTGATCCTTACCTTCTCCGCTGATAATTTATTCTCAATAATGATCCGGAGGATATTCGCAGCCTGGCTCAGCACATTTTTCTCCTCCTGGTTAGGCATGTTCAGCTGTTCATAGTAAGCGGTAAAGGTCCCCAGCAATTCGCCGGAAGAACTGATAATAGGTAGGGACCAACAAGAGCGCAGGCCTAAAAGCGCAGCGAAATCCCTGGTACCCACAGCGAGGTCGCTTTTCGAAATATCAGGGATGGAAACTGAGGACCTGGTGGCCATGGACCTGCCACAAACAGAAACATCCGGCCCGAGGGGCGCCCGTTCAATCTCAACCTTCAGGGAATCGGGCATACTTGGTGCGGACAAGCAGTTCACATAACCCTGGTTATTCCTGACCATACAAACCACACAATGCAAACCCGGGTTTATTCCTTCCAGTCCTTTTAATAATCGTTCCGTAATCTCCGCGATGGAGGAAGCCATACCGGTATTCATCTCCAGGACATCCTTTTCGAGTTCCAGTAATTTCTCCTGTCGCTTACGATCGGTTATATCCTTGAAATAAATAAAGATACCATCCTGGTAAGGATAGGCGCTACCATCGAACCACCTGTTCAATACCTGGATATATTGTTCGAAACGAACGGTCTTATTCTCAACTAAAACTTTTTGCAGGGCCTTATAGGAATCAGAGGTTTCTGAGTTCTCAAAAAGGCTCCATAAGGAACCGCCAAGCGCCTGCATGGATGACCTGCCCAGTAATTGCTCAGCCACCTTGTTCCACATAATGATCTTGAACTCCTTATTCACCGCAATAAAACCATCCGTCACACTATTCAGCATGCCGGTAATGCGGTCTGAATACTGCTTCAATGTTTTCTGTGCCTGGATATGTTCTGTAATATCGCGAAGACTAAGGATCACGCCATTGATATCCGGGTTACTCAACTTGTTCTGGCCCTTCATCTCCATCCAGATCCAATGTCCTGCCTTGTGTTTTACCCGCATGGGCATCATCAGGGAATGGTCGGGTCCGGAAATCAACTGCTTGAAACCAGCTTCTATCATTACCTTCTCTTCAGGGTGAATGTGCTGGAAGATCTTTTGGTTCAGCACTTCCTGCTCCTGGTATCCCAATATCTGGGTAAGGCTTGGTGTAACATAGGTTAGTTTACCTTCTGCATCCACCACATAAACAATGTCCAAAGAGTTCTGGAACAGGGAGCGGAAGCGCTCTTCACTTCGGCGCAATAACTCATCCCTGCTGGTCCTCTCGATCATATTGGCGATCACGGAAGCGAAGGTGGTCATGGTGTCCATGACCGCTATATTCCAGATCCTGAAACGGGTGGATTGTGCCAATCCCAGAACGCCCCAGGTGCCATAACTGGAAACTATTGGTACGAGCAGAAGTGATTTAATCCCTGATTTCGCCAGCCATATCTTACCCGGATTATTATTACCAATCCACTCCGCATCAAAAAATATCGGCACTCCCGGCTTACAGGATTCCGCTGGAAGCACCAGGGCACTGGAATCCTTGAGCAACCTGATGATATCAGGATTATTCTGGAAATGGGGAAGCCCCCATACCTGGACGAGATGGGAACTATTCTGGTCGTACTGAACCAGGAAGACACCGTCAGCTTCGGTCGCATTCCCTATAACAGGAAAGGACACACGAAGTGCTTCATCCAACGAAGCGCTGGAAAGGAAGGTCCTCGATGCATTTGAAAGTGCAGAGGAAAGCCTGTCTTTTTCTATCAGTAATTGCTCTGTATGCTTTCGCTCAGTAATATCACGGGTATTGGTCTGGATAAACACCACCTCCCCATCTTCAATGATGGGGTGGGACACGGACTCCATCCAAATATATTCACCGTTCTTTCTCCTGTAACGGTATTGCACCGAGTTGGACACTTCCCCATTCAGGATCTTCTCATGAGTGAGTCGGACGGTATTATCGGCCTCATCCGGATGGAAGAATTCATAAGGTGATTTCCCGATCAGCTCCGATGGGTCATAACCCAATAGCTGGCGGGAAGAAGGGGAAACATAGATGTATTCACCATTTGGCTTGTGCAGGCAGACCAGGTCGCGGGAATACTCTGAAAGGAACCTGAACTTGGCTTCGCTCTTCGCCAATTCGATCTGCGACATTTTCTGGCGGCTAATATCCCTGGCGGTTACATGGATACCGGATGGTTTACCATCCGAATAGATCAGCCTGGAACTGATCTCTACCGGGATCCTCCGGCCACTTTTGGTAGTATATTCAGATTCATAGATAGTGGCCTCGCTTTCCCCCTCGATCTTGATGCGCCGTTGTTCCATTGCATGGTCCAGCTTATCGGGGGAGAAAAAATCCCTGGCGTACTTACCCAATACCTCTTCTTCCTTTACCTCCAGTTTCTCGAGCGCTATCCTGTTGATGGAAAGGATGCGCCCTGCCATATCCAGGATATAAATGATGTCATTGGCATTCTCAAAAAGATCGCGGTACTTGGCTTCAGCCTTCTGGACCTCGATTTCCATCGACTTCTTCTTCGTGATATCAGAGATCACCTGAAGCATCCCCACCACATCATCCTTCCCATCCATAACCGGGGTGAACCGGCAACTGAACCATTTCTCATTATTGGCGGGGATCTGGTATTCAACCTCGTCAACCATATGGTTTTTCCTCGCCTTCTCGTAGGAGGTAATAAACAGGTCAGCCAATTCACTGATATGCTCCGAGAAAATATCATAAATATTCCTTCCCAGGAACAATGAAGGCTTGAGGTATAAACGCTGCGGATCGCGAACCCAATAATTAATGTAATTGCCATCTTTGTCAAGATGCAGCACCACATCATTCAGGGAGCCCACAACCAGTTCAAGTTCGCGCATCCGGCCCTCAGTAAACGCGGAAGGGGCAGCCGGAAATCCATACCAGCTGTATTGGCCATTTTCAGGCACTACCGTCCAGAGAATCTGGATGGCACCGCCTTCTGACTTGGGAATGGATGCGTGAAAGCAGACCGGTGCATTTAATTCAGGTAACTGGCGAAGCATGGTCCTCGCCGAGGAATCAAGGTGCAGCCTTTCAGTAAAGGGCCGCTGCATGAAATCAGGCCATCTTTCCGAAAGTTCCTGTACACGCACACAATTATCCTTTACAAACATGTCCTTGTCGGTGGTCAACCTAAAAGGCACCTGCTTGTTTCCGACTGTATTTAATGGCGTGATTTCAATCATACAACTCCATCAGGTATTCCTGCCTAAGGGTAAATGTACAATTAATTATCAAGTGAAACACCGTCCTGTAGCGGCCGGACAAGGAATCTTATCATGTTTTACAAGGCCATGACTGTGACATTTATCACCAAAAAAATGACCGGCATTTGTAATGCCGGTCACTGCTCTGCTGATTTCAATGGAATTGAATTATTGGTTCTTCAATAATGCGTTGCGGATCATTGATTCCTGGTAATATTCTTCATCCAGATACCCAGCTGGTCACAAGTGGTAAATTGGGGATCAATTACCAGGTAGTAAGTTGGTATCTTGGAGGTGAACCATTTTTCAATCGCTTCAAACTTCTTTTCCTCGAGGGCTTTCTGGGCCAACCTGTCGTAATCATCTTTCAGGTTCTCCCTGTGCGGCTCTGTCCTGTTCTTGAAGTAGACGATCCTAACCCCTTTCTTGCCACGCTCATCCTCATAAGGGATAGGCTTGGAAATATCACCGGGTTTAAGGTCGCGCAAAGCCACTACCATCGCCTTGTCCAACTGGTCAATGGCGCAGAAGGTACCATTGCCGCACTGCCTGATTCCACCGGTGAATTTCGATCCTTCATCATCGCTGAACTTGTTCACCGCCTCACCAAAGCCGATCTTGTTTTCAAGGATCATATTACGGATGGAGTCGAGTTTGTTCTTTACCAGGTCGATCTCAGTTTCTGTGATCTGGGGGATCTTGAGGATATGCCTCACGGTAGCATCATCACCGGCACGGTTAACCATTTGAATGATATGATAACCGAAGCGGGATTTAAATACAGGGGATATCTGGCCTTCCTTAAGACGGAATGCGTTGTTCAGGAAAGCGGGGTCCCATTGCTTCTCAGTACGGTTGACATTATACATGCCGCCACTGTTCTTGCTTCCGGGGTCATCAGTATAAAGGCTCGCAAGGGTCTCGAATTTCTTCTTGCCCTCTTCCACCTGGCGCTTCATATCCGTTAACTCTTCAATGGCATACAACTCCAGTTCCCTGCTGGCCTTTGGGTAAATGATGATCTCACCCACTTCCACTTCACTTTCATAAAAGGGAAGGCTGTCTTTGGGGATCTTATCGTAATAGGCTTTTACTTCTGTTGGGGTGATCTTGATATTCTCCACAATCTTGTTCCGCATCATTTCAGCCAGCTTACGCTCCTTGAAGGACTGGCGGAAATCTTCCTTGATCTGGTAAACAGTCCGGCCGGCGATCTGTTCCAGTGCGTCCTTTGATCCATACATATTCACGAAGCCGCGGATCTGGTTTTCCAGGAGGGCTTCGATCTCGTCTTCACTAACCACGAGGGAGTCTTTCTCGGCCTGCAGTACCAGGGCCTTTTGGGCCAGGGCCTGTTCCATGATAAAACATTCCGGGTTGGGAGGCAGGGCACCGCCCTGTCTTTGGGCGTCCAGAATGGCATTGTTGATATCCGACTGCAGGATGATCTTGTCTCCCACTACACCAATGATCTTATCAGCCACAACTTTCTTGGTCTGGGCAAAGGCCAGGCCGGTTCCCAGCAGGGTCAATATCAGGACACTTAACTTCTTCATATTTGCCAATAGCAAAGGCCAAGATAGGGCAGCTTAACCGCTTTACCTTTCCTGGCCCGGGGATTTAACAATATAATAGGGGTCCGTCTGGCAGTTGGTACTGCCAAACGGACCATTCCTTTTACAGGGTTCTTTTTACTTCTTCTTCCTCGAAGGCCACGATGGTATCGCCTACCTGGATATCGTTGAAGTTCTTGAGGGTAAGACCGCACTCCATGTTATTGGGCACTTCCTTCACATCGTCCTTGTAGCGCTTCAATGATCCCAGTTCAGCAAACGCACCTTCGGTACGTGGGTAGATCAATACACCGTCACGGAAGAGGCGGATCTTGCCATCACGCTTGAGTTTACCTTCGGTAACCAAACAACCGGCGACGGTAGCCTTGTCGAACTTGTACACCTCACGGATCTCAACGGTAGCCACTTCCTTCTCCTGAACCTTGGGCTCCAACATACCTTCCATGGCGCTCTTGATCTCTTCAATTGCGTTGTAGATGATGGAGTAGGTCTTGATCTGAACGCCTTCGTTATCAGCAAGACGGGCAGCCTGGTTGGAGGCACGTACGTTAAAGCCAACAATGATCGCATCGGAGGCTGTTGCCAGCAATACGTCACTTTCGGTGATGGCACCTACAGCCTTATGTACCACGCTAACAGCGATCTCTTCGGTTGACAACTTGATCAATGAGTCACTCAGCGCTTCTACGGAACCATCCACATCACCCTTGATGATGAGGTTCAGCTGCTTGAAGTTACCCAGTGCCAGACGACGACCAATTTCATCCAGGGTAATGTGCTTCTTCGTGCGGATACCTTGCTCACGCAGGATCTGTGCACGACGGTTGGCGACTTCCTTGGCTTCACTTTCGTCTTCAAATACACGGAAGGTTTCACCGGCTTGTGGCGCACCATTCAGGCCCAGGATCAATACCGGGGTTGATGGAGGTGCGTTTTCCATCTTCTTGTTGCGTTCGTTGAACATCGCTTTAACGCGACCGAAATATTGGCCTGAAACTACCAGGTCGCCCTGGTGAAGGGTACCATTCTGAACCAGTACTGTTGCCACATAACCACGACCCTTGTCCAGCGAGGCTTCGATGATGGTACCATTGGCTTCACGCTCCGGATTGGCTTTCAGTTCAAGCAGTTCCGCTTCAAGCAGGATCTTCTCGAGCAGCAGGTCAACATTGAGGCCCTTCTTGGCACTCAGTTCCTGGCTTTGGAACTTACCACCCCATTCTTCAACGAGGATGTTCATACCGGCCAGTTGCTCATATATCTTTTGCGGATTCGCTCCGTCCTTATCGATCTTGTTGATGGCAAAGATCATGGGAACACCTGCAGCCTGTGCGTGGCTGATGGCTTCCTTGGTCTGTGGCATCACCGCATCATCTGCGGCAACCACGATAACAGCGATATCGGTAACCTTGGCACCACGGGCACGCATCGCGGTAAACGCTTCGTGACCAGGTGTATCCAGGAAGGTGATCTTCTTGCCATTACCCACATCCACCGTGTAGGCACCAATGTGCTGGGTGATACCACCCGCCTCACCGGCCACTACGTTGGCGCTACGGATATAGTCGAGCAAGGAGGTCTTACCATGGTCAACGTGACCCATGATGGTAACAATCGGAGAGCGATGCTTCAGGTCCTCCGGATCGTCTACTGTTTCCTCTTCATCCATGGCTTCCGCATCTTCCAATCCGATGAACTCTACGGTAAAACCAAATTCACTGGCCACCAGTTCGATCACTTCGGCATCCAGGCGCTGGTTGATGCTTACCATCATACCCAGACCCATACACTTGCCGATCACTTCAGCATAGCTTACATCCATCAGGCTGGCCAGTTCGGCTACACTGATGAACTCAGTAACCTGCAGCGTGTTATCCTGCATTTCATCGCCCATCTGTTCAGCCATTTCCTGGCGCTTTTCCCTGCGGAGCTTAGCTTTCAGGCTCCTGCCCTTACCGGTTCCACCGGCAAGTTTGGCCTGGGTTTGCCTGATCTTCTCCTGGATCTCTTTCTGGTCGATCTCCTTCACTTCCCTGCGGTTATCACCACGCTGGCCACCATGTTGTCCACCGCGACGGTTATCGCCACGTTGGCCGCCACCCTGGCCGGGTCGCTGGAATCGTCCACCACCACCTTGCTGTCCTTGTTGAGGACCTCTTCTGTCGCCTTGCTGCTGACCACCACCCTGTTGACGGGGGATATTATCACCCTTCTTGTCAATGGGGATGCGCTTGCGCTTGCGTTTCTCATCAGCGGAAGAAGCGCCGGGTTTAGGACGGGTATCACTGTCAACAGGCAGTTCGATCTTACCAAGGATCTTAGGTCCGGTTAGGCGTTCTGCCTGGATATTTTCAATAACTGGCGGAGCTTCCTCTTCAGCCGGGGCTTCAGGCTTCACGGCTGTTACAGGCTCCGGTGCAGTCACAGGCTGCTCTTTTACCGGTTCAGGCTGGGCAACTTGTTGCGGCTCAGCAGGGGCTTTTGGCTCTTCCTGTTTCTTCACTACTTTCTTGGGACGGGTAGAGGAATCAATAGCCGACAGGTCGATCTTATCGATGATCTTGGGACCACCGACTACGACTGGCTCCGCAGGCTTCACTTCTGGCTCCTTCTCCTCTGCAACAGGGGATTGCGGAGCTTTCACCTCAACTACCGGAGCAGGTTCTGGCTCAGGTGCGGGCTGGGGAGCAGGGACTGGCTCAGGCGCAACAGTACTAACTGGCTCCACAACCGGCTCAGGTGCAGGTTGGGAGATGGCAGGAGCTTCTTTTTCTGGTTCAGCTGCTTTCTTTACATCGCGTTTTACCGCGAGTTCTTCTTCCTTCTTCTTCTTCTGGTCCTGCATACCACCCTTGGGCAGGTCGATCTGGTCGCTCTTGATCTTAGCAACCTTATCGCCTTGAAACTCCCGCTGGAGGGCATGATACATATCATCCGTCAGCTTGGAAGTTGGTTTAAGATCATCACGGTTAAAGCCTTTGCTTACCAAAAAGTCCACCAGCGTGTCCTTGCCGATGTTGAACTCCTTGGCTGCCGCCATCAATCTTGGTGTTGTAGATTCTGCCATTCTTACTATTTGCGTCTGCCCCTTGCAGACCTTGTTTTGTTTTTATGGTCACCACCACCGCTCAATGGAGCAGTGATGAAACAGGTTAATTATTCCTTGTCGAACTCTTCCTGGAGGACGCGCTGGATATCCACAATGGTTTCACGCTCCAGGTCGGTCCTTCTCTCTAATTCGTCAATTGTGAGGTCCAAAACGCTGCGTGCGGTATCACAACCCACACGTTTTAGTTCATCAATGATCCAGGTTTCGATCTCATCGCTGAATTCATCCAGGTCGATATCGAACTCTTCAGGTTCACCTTCGGTATCGCGGAATACGTCGATGGTAAAACCGGTCAGCTCCTGTGCCAGTTTGATGTTCACACCCTTACGGCCGATGGCCAGGGAAACCTGGTCAGGCTTCAGGAAGACATTCACATGGTGCTTTTCGTTGTCTATGTCCATGCTGGTGATCTTGGCAGGCGTGAGTGAACGCTGCAACAAGAGTTGGATATTATTGGTCCAGTTGATCACGTCAATATTCTCGTTCTTCAGTTCGCGAACGATACCGTGGATACGGCTACCTTTCATACCTACGCAAGCACCAACCGGGTCGATACGGTCATCGTAGGATTCTACGGCCACCTTGGCGCGCTCGCCTGGTTCACGAACGATCTTCTTGATCACGATAAGTCCGTCAAAGATCTCGGGCACCTCAATTTCCAGCAATTTAGCGAGGAAGAGCGGACTGGTACGGGAAAGAATGATTACCGGTGAGTTATTTTTCAATTCCACCTTCTTCACCACGGCACGGATGCTCTCACCCTTTTTGAAATAATCCTGTGGGATTTGCTCGCTCTTGGGGAGGATCAGTTCGTTACCTTCTTCATCCAGCAGGAGGATCTCCTTTTTCCAAACCTGGTAAACTTCGGCACTGATGATCTCGCCGATACGGTCACCGTATTTCTTTACCAGGACATTTTTCTTCAGGTCACTGATACGGCTGGCAAGGGTCTGCTTGGCGGCCAGGATGGCGCGGCGACCGAAGTCCATGATGTCCACTTCTTCGTAGAGTTCTTCACCTACTTCGAAGTCCGGCTCGATCTTGCGGGCTTCACTGTAAGCGATCTCGGCCAGCGGATCCATCACTTCTCCATCTTCCACGATCATGCGGCGACGCACGATTTCCAGGTCACCTTTCTCAGCGTTTACGATAACGTCGAAGTTCTCGTCACTGCCATACTTTTTCCGAAGAAGGGTTTTGAATACATCCTCCACCACTTTCATCATGGTTGGACGGTCAATGTTTTCCGCTTCTTTGAAATCCTGGAATGCTTCAATCAAATTGATACTTGCCATAGTAGTGTGTTTTAAAAACTCCACCACAGCCCTAGGGCCATGAATCAGAATACTACCTGAATTTTTGTTTGTTTGATGTTATCGAATAAGAGGGAATGCGCGATCAGTTCCTTCTTTTTATTCTTTCCTTTTGTTTCTTCTACAATAATGCCATCATCGGTCACTTCCAGCAACTTACCTTCCTTTTTTGTGGCGTCGTTGAGGGTCACTTCCACCTGCCGGCCGATATTCTTGCGGTATTGGCGCAGCATTTTCAGCGGCTCATCCAGTCCGGGCGATGATACTTCCAGGGAGAAATCCCCTTCCGGGAACCAAGCAGCCTCTTCGATCTTCTTGTAAAGGCCACGGTTGAAGGTAGCGCAACGCGCGATCGAAACGCCGGAATCCGCATCCAGGAACACTTTGATGTTATGGGTGGGCTTGATGCGCACATCTACCAAAAAATAGTCCGGGTCACCTGCCAGCAACTCATTGGCTAACTGGCTCACTTGCTGTATTATGGTCTCGTTGGTCATGGGAATAAAAGAAGGGAACGCTTCCGTTCCCTTCAGTTGAATCATTTTACCGGGGCAAAGGTAAGGTAATAGTAGTATACATTCCAAATAAGCATCCTTTCAACATTAACAAAAAGATCAGGTGAAAGCCGCTTACCTTTGTGAAGCTATGTTGAAGACTATTCTTTTACTGCTGCTGATCTATATTGCTTACCGTTTCATCTTTGGGTTCGTGATCCCTGTAACCCGCGCCACCCGCAATGTGCGCCAACAGTTCAAAGCTGCCCAGGAACAGATGGAGGCCCAGATGCGCGCGCAGCAGGAGTACTACCAGCAACAACAACAGGCCCAAACCGCCCAGGCCAGGGCAGAGCGTCCGGGTAGCCGCGGCAACACCCCCACCGATACAGGCGATTACATCGATTTCGAAGAGGTCAAATAATCCATCTATTTTTTGCCAACCATTGACGGATGGAACAATCCATTCCGGTACCAACATCATTCTTCCCCGTGATTACAACAGGGGAACAGGCGTTTTTTCACCTGGAAATTCCCTCGGGCTCCGACCCGTCTCCGACCCGTTTCCGACCCGGCTCCGACCCGTTTCCGACCCGGCTCCGACCCGGCTCCGACCTGGCTCCGACCTGGCTCCGACCCGGCTCCGACCTGAACCGTGAAAACACCCTGCGGAAAAGGAGTTTTTAGGGTAGGGGAATATCCAGGACGGTCAGGCCATTGGTAAGGTGAAAGCCATGAAAACCAGCTTTTTGTGCTCCTTCGATATTGACGAGGGTGTCGTCAATGAAGAGGGTTTCGGCAGGCTGGATGCCTGCATCGGCAGCGAGGGCGTGGTAAGATTCCACATAGGGTTTTCGATGGCCAAGGATATGGGAGTAATAGGCCTTATTGAAGTATTCATCGAAAGGCTTGCCCGGGTAATGCAGGCTGAATTTTTCCTGGAAGGCATCGTAATGGATGGCGTTGGTGTTGCTATACAGGTAGACCTGGTATTTTTCACCCAGGGTTGATAACCAATCGATCCTTTCGGCAGGAAAATCCAACAGCATGGCATTCCAGGCCACAAAAACCTCTTCCCTGCTTGCTGTAAGGCCTGTCTGTGACCGGAAATGATCCAGGAATTGCTGTTGGCTGATCCTGCCGGTCTCCAAGTCCTCGAATAGGGGTGAGGCTTTGAATTGGGAGAAATGATCATGGAAATTGGTCAGTCCCAGTTCGGCAAAAGCCGCTTCAGTTTTGGGATAACTTAAATTGAGCAGCACCCCGCCCAGGTCCAGTAGTATGTTCTTGATGCCTTGCATGCCGGCAAAGTTAGGGACCCAATGAAAAATGCAGGCAGAGAACCGGGCAAAAGAAAACGCAGGATCCAAGGACCAGGACCCTGCGTTGAGATTCAGAACCTTAACACTAGTTATTTCTGCCAATTCACCTGACCTGATTTCAGGTCCCTCGCGTTGCCGCCAATAAAGATGGTGAAATCACCAGCTTCCCAATCGTATTTCAATTCATGATTGTAGAACTTCAGGTCTTCCGGGGTAATGGTAAAGCTTACCTGCCTGGATTCACCCGGCTGGAGGGAGATTTTCTGGAATCCCTTGAGTTCTTTCAAGGGGCGCGTATTGGTTCCCACCACATCCCTGATATAAAGCTGCACTACTTCCTCACCTGCATATTTTCCCGTATTGGTCACGGTTATACTGGCAGTAAGACGCTGGTTCCCTTTGAGCGATTGGCTGCTCAGCTTGAGGTCACCATAGGTGAAGGTGGTATAGCTCAGTCCATAGCCAAAGGGATAGAGTGGTTCATTGGGAACGTCCAGGTAGTTGGAACGGAATTTCTGGAACCATTGTCCGTTCAAAGGACGACCGGTATTCTTGTGGCTATAGTAAATCGGCACCTGACCAACATTCATCGGGAAGGTGGCAGTGAGTTTACCGGAAGGGTTGATATCCCCAAACAGTACGTCGGCAATGGCATGGCCCGCCTCTGAACCACCGAACCACACATTCAGGATAGCCGGGGCGATCTTATCAACATCAGGTATGGCAAGGGGACGACCGGTGAACAGAACCACCACAACCGGCTTGCCTGTCTTAACCAATGCCTGGAGCAGGTTCACCTGGCTTTGAGGGAGTGTAAGGTCAGACCTGCTGGAAGCTTCACCCGTCATTTCGGCCAGCTCACCCAGGGCCGCCACTACCACATCAGCCTGTTCAGCAGCAGCAAGCGCTTCCCGGATCATTACATCAGCGGGGCGGTTATCCCTTTCAAAAGGTTTACCAAATATGCTGGTCCTGACTTCCAGTAGGGAATCTTCCGTAACATTGGCGCCTTTCGCGTAAAGCACCTTGCCATTTGCTCCCAGCACCTCCTTTAAACCTGCAAGGAGGGAAATGGGCTTGGTCACATCAGCAGCAACGCTCCAGGTACCCACCATATTCTCTTTGGCATTGGCCAGGGGTCCTACCAACGCAATGGTCCCTTTCTTCTGGAGTGGCAGCACCTGTTGCTGGTTCTTCAACAACACAAAGGATTTGGCAGCGATCTCCCTTGCTTTCCTGCGATTGGCTTCGTTAAATATCTCCGTGCGGGCACGATTCTCATCGCAATAGCGATAAGGGTCTTCGAACAAACCCAATTTATATTTGGCTTCCAGCACCATCCTGCAGGCGCGGTCTATATCCGCCACTGTCACTTTACCCTCGTTCAGGGACTTCTTCAGGGTAGTGAGGAAACCCTCGCCTACCATATCCATATCAAGTCCTGCTTTCAGGGCCAGGGCAGAAACCTGCTGGAGGTCGCCCATCCCATGGTCGATCATTTCGTTTACGGAAGTATAGTCGCTCACCACCATTCCCTTGAAACCCCATTGCTTTCGAAGCACATCTGTCAACAACCACTTATTCGCAGTTGCCGGGATGCCATCAATTTCATTGAAGGAACTCATCACGCTTCCCACGCCCGCATCGATCGCTGCTTTATAGGGAGGCAGGTAATCATTGTACATCCGAACCCGGCTCATGTCGGTGGTATTGTAATCACGGCCAGCCTCTGCGGCACCATAGAGGGCAAAATGTTTCACACAGGCCATGATGGTATTGTTATCGGCCAGGCTTTTGCCCTGGTAGCCCCTGACCATGGCTTTGGCGATCACTGAACCCAGGTAGGGGTCCTCCCCTGAGCCTTCAGAGATCCTTCCCCAACGAGGGTCGCGGGAAACGTCTACCATAGGCGAGAAGGTCCAGTTCAGCCCATCGGCACTCGCCTCCTGGGCAGCTATCCGGGCACTCTGCTCAATCAGGTTCATATCCCAGGTACTGGCCAGTCCCAGCGGGATCGGGAAGATGGTCTTATAGCCATGGATCACATCCAGGCCGAAAATGATCGGGATCTTCAGCCTGCTCTGGTTGACCGCCAGCTCCTGTATCTTCCGGATCCGGCCAGGTGAGGTCACACTGAATATCCCGCCTACCTGTCCCTTCCTGATCTTGGTATCAACATCCGTACTCACCACCGAGCCGGTTGTGGCTTCGCCGCCAACCACCAGGTTGAGCTGCCCGATCTTTTCATCGATGGTCATTTTTTTCATCAACCCATCGATAAAGGTTTTCATTTTCTGTTGTTCGCCCGTTTGCGCCTGGAGCACACCGGTACTGAACATGAACAGGGCTGCTGCCCCTACAATTCGAAAAGTCCTCATATCTGCTGTTTGTTTACTTGATCAATTTAGGTTCTATTTCTCTCTTCCAGATGGCATATCCTTTTGGGTTCATGTGAAGCCTGTCGTTCACAAACAGGTCTTCCATCGGAGCCCCATCAGCATTTAGCATCTTACTAAATACATCCACAAAGGAAGTCCATTTCTTCTTTTTCAGGAAGGCCTTTACCCCGGCATTCACTTCCATCATTTTAGGGAAAAGGTGTTGACGGCTTGGACTGGGTTTGAGGGAGACGAAGGTCACCTCTGCTAAAGGCAAGCGGGAACGGATGATGGAATACAGGGTTTGAAATCTTTCGATCACCGTGGCAGCGGAAACGGTATCTGAGGCGGCCAGGTCATTCTCGCCACAATAGATAACGATCTGCCTGGGTGAATAGGGAAAGATGATCTCATTGGCATACCTGATCAGGTCGGGAAGGGATGAACCCCCGAATCCCCTGTTGATGATCCTGTGCTTCGGGAAATAGTCCTGCACATCTTTCCAATAGGTAAAGGAAGAACTGCCAATGAAAAGGATCTGGTTGGCAGGCGGAGGCGCAATACTGTCCTGCCGCTTAAAAGCCTGGATATCCCTGAAGAAAGGCGGTTCCTGGGCGAACCCTGAAACCACCAATAGGGAAAAAACCACAAACAGGTATAAGCGTTTAACAAACATGGTCATTTGGATTCAATTGTTTTAAAGCGATTGGAAATGCCATTTTCATTAATGGCCTCAATAGTAAAATAATAGGTCTTCTCCCTATCCATTCCCTTGAAATAGTAATCATTGGCATCATGGACCATGATACAATTATAAAGTTTATCAGGATGGGTGCCATAATAAATGTTATAGGCATAAGCGTCATCCACGGGCTTCCACTTGATCCAGGCACTTCGCTTATCCTTCTCCGTGCGGAGGATAAAAAACTGCTCCACTTCCTCAGGTGCCTTGCCATTTCCCTTCCCGAATACCCTCAACCCACTTATTGCAAACTTCCCGGTAGGCATATGGACATTCTCCATCCGTATATACCTGGCCTTAACAGGATCCTTCAACTCAATATAATCATGGGGAACATCCTTTTGGTTGGTGGTTTTATCTGCCAGCACAGACCATTTCCGGCCATCAACGGAATACAACAACTTATACTGATGGAAAATATCCGTTTGCTTGCCCAGGAACTCCGCGTCCTGGTCGGCATAATTCACCTGCACAGCCTGCACAGTGCACAACTCACCCAAGTCAGACTCCACCCACTCCCCTTTATTGCCGGTGGCGGCACTCCAATAGGTTTTTATACTCTCATCATTGATATGGTTGGCCCTATAACCGCCAAGTGTAGACGAAACCCTCACGGGCTTCTTATAGTTCAGTAACATCCAGCCTGTAAACCTTGACTTCAGGTGATCGGTCTCACCATCAGGAAGGTAATGGGGATAATCGCCAAATGCCGTATTCGTATACATCACACCATCCCTGTCAAAGCCTGCCGGCCAGATACCATTGCGACGCTCGAAATTATTCTTAACGCTGATGACCATGGTGGATACATGCCAGTAGTTATTCCATTTGTCCTGGTAGGTTGCACCATGGCCGGCACCCCGCGCGAAACCACCAGGCTTAGAACTAACGGGATCAGATTGCGGAGTGAAGGGCCCTAAAGGGGAATCACCCACCACTACACCATCGGCATAACCACTGAACTCGGTTCCCGGCGCCGCATACTGTAAATAATATTTGCCATTATGCTTGGTCATCCAGGCACCCTCCATAAAAGGATCCAGGAAGGTATTGTCCTGGTATTCCCCGAACCTATGCCAGCCATACCGCCAATCTTCCAGCAGGTACAATTCCTTACGGGCGCCTTTGGGCTTAAAGGTCTTCCTGTCCATTTCAACCCCATACAAAGGATAACGGTTGCTGCTCCCATTGTACATATATAGTTTCCCGTCATCATCCACAAAGAATGCAGGATCCCAGCCTCCGATTTCCAGGGAATCAATGGCTTCCTTCCATTCATTGGCCTTGGGATTGGTACTCATCCAGATCGGGAAATTGGAAGCATAGGTTGAACCGAAGACCAGCAGGGTATCACCCTGCACCCAAACTGCCGGGGCGCACAACTCATCATATACCTTATGGTAGGGCTTGAGGAATTTCCTGGAAATAAAATTCCAGTTCACCATGTCCGGGCTCCACCAATACCCCCATTGGT
Organism: Flavihumibacter rivuli; assembly: GCF_018595685.2. Classification (NCBI taxonomy): domain Bacteria; kingdom Pseudomonadati; phylum Bacteroidota; class Chitinophagia; order Chitinophagales; family Chitinophagaceae; genus Flavihumibacter; species Flavihumibacter rivuli. The sequence goes on along the minus strand of NZ_CP092334.1, from coordinate 3,620,460 downwards.
TGGTAGAGAAGAGATAATAATCATCCTTGTACCGTACTATGACCGGGTCCGCCGTAGCCCGATGCCTGCCCCATTCAGAAAAATTTGGGATTGGGCAATACCCATAATCAATATTGATCGGATTGCAATAGGTCCGTTGCTGTGCCTTCACCTGCAATGCGCCTACTATCAGAAGTAGCATGGTCAAATACCTGAACCTGATCATCATCTGTTTGCAAATAATTTTTGGTCAAGACTATATTTCCCTGGCCCATAGAAAAAGAACAATAAGCCAAGCATTACAAAAAGAAATGGATGTTGCTCCCCATAAAAGATATTTCCTTTCCCCATACCGAAACAGATCACCAGCATGGTTAGGATCATGGGGAATATCGCGATCCTGGTGAACAAGCCCAGGGTAATCCCTATCCCCGCAACCAATTCTGCCGCCTTGCCCAGGTAGGCCATTGTTTCCGGCGCAGGGAAATGAAGATCGGTCAGCCATTTGGCATAATCCTGCATTTGCTTCGCCTGGAAGATCTCCCATCCATGGTAGACCATGAACATTCCCGTGAGTATGCGAAGTACTGCTATCCCCGGCTCCAACCAGATCCGTTTACCGGGAGAAAAGAAATCATTAATGGCCATAGATCAAAGATTTAATTTTTTCATTTCAGCAACCGCGCGGTCTACAGCCCTTGCTGTAAAAGCCATGTAAAGGATGGAAGGACTCTGGTTTCCGGTACTGGTCATGCAGGCCCCATCCGTAACAAAAACATTCTTACAGGCATGCATCTGGTTCCATTCATTCAGCATTGAGGTTTTAGGGTCCCTACCCATCCGCACCCCTCCCATCTCATGGATATCCAATCCGGGCGCCTGCCTGGAATCATGGGCAATGATATCATGACAACCGGCAGCCTCCAGCATGGCCTTCCCTTGCTCAAGGAAATCCTTCACCATCTTCTCATCATTCTCATCATAGCCAACTGAAGTAACCAACAAGGGGATACCCCATTGATCCTTCTCCGATTCACTCAGCCGAACATGATTGGCTTCCTTTGGAATCGTCTCACCCTGCATATACATGTACACCCGCCATGAACCCGGCTCTATGACTGCCTCCTTGAGTGATGTGCCGATCTCCACAGACTCGGTATCTGTTCGTTCCCGGTAGGCACCGCTGAAGATGACATAACCACCAATGAAATCAGTGTCCCGCTTACCAAGGTTACGGAAATTGGGGATGACGCATTCCGCCGGCTTTCGCGCATAGTAGTATTTGTCACGAAAACCATCAATCGCCCCATTCATGTAGCCGCGGTAATTGTGGAAGCAGATGTACTTACCCAATACGCCACTATCATTTCCCAACCCATTGGGAAATCGGGAGGAGGTGGAGTTCAGCAATATGAGGTTAGTGTTCAACGCAGATGCATTCACAAAAATGATCCGGGCGTAGTACTCGGTCATTTCCTTGCTAACGGCATCAACTACCCGAACACCGGTTGCCTTTCCCTGCTTCCCGTCATAAATTATGGAATGTACTACGGAGTGGGGACGAACAGTAAGGTTGCCCGTCTTAGCTGCCCAAGGCAGTGTAGAGGTAACCGAACTGAAATACCCACCGAAAGGACAACCCCGCATGCATAGGTTGCGGTTCTGGCACTGCGCCCTTCCCTGTTGCTGGTGCAACGCTGTTGGCTGGGTAATATGCGCCCACCTGCCAGAAATATAATGCCTGTTAAATTTTTCTTTCAGCACTTTCCGCATATGTTCTTCCACACAATTCAGCTGATAGGCCGGCAGGAACTCGCCATCCGGCATGGCCGGGATATTCTCCCTGTCGCCGCAAACCCCTACAAACTGTTCAACATGGCTATACCAGGGCGCAATATCCTTGTACCTGATGGGCCAGTCAACTGCGAACCCGTATTGTTTTGGCGCATTGAATTCGAAATCACTCCAGCGCTGGCAACTCCTTCCCCAGGTAAGGGATTTGCCCCCAACCTGGTAGCCCCTGATCCAGTCGAATGGCTTCTCCTGGATATAAGGATGATCCTTGTCCCTGATGAAGAAATGGGCAGTATCTTCCGCAAACCCGGCGGCCTTGCTGATCAATGGGTTCTCCTTCAGGAATTGAAGGGGCATATATCCCCTGTGCTGCATTTCCCAAGGATGCAGGTTCATGGTGGGATAATCCTTGAGGTGCTCAATATTCCTGCCCCTTTCCAATACCAGGGTTTTCAGCCCTTTCTCGCAAAGTTCCTTGGCTGCCCAACCACCACTGATACCACTGCCAATCACTATGGCATCATAGTGTTGCGGAGTGGCATTTGGTTGGTTTGTGGCAGAATTGCCGGGCATAGCCTGTTGGTTTTGGTTATAGAATGGTCAATACAGGATCGAACTAGCCGGGAAAATAGGGACTGGTGAATCCCAGCTTTCTTAAGCCACCCTGAATTTCGGGAATACTCATGAATAATTTCCACAAAAGACCGCTGCGATAGTTCTCGATCATCACAATGATGGGACCCTGGTCGATCGCCAGGTGGGATTGCGCATACCAATTCCTGGATTCACTGAAGGCATCAACAAAACCATACTCACCCCATATTTTATCGCCCAGATCAAAGTAAAAATGCTTCAGGGCCTGCATGGAGTATTCAGGGGTGTAGGGGAAAGCGGATAATGCAGCGGTAGGACTGATCACACCAAGGTCTTCCGTCGGGGAATGGGCCGCATAACCTACATAGCTGTCGCTGGCCGTGAGCCCCCAGCATTGCTCGCCATACCCTTTATATCCTTTAGGATTACGAATGCAATGTTCGCGATTGATGAGGGTGTGGTTGCGGTTCAGTTCCCAATAATTGGCATACCTGTCCTTCAATCCCCTGGGGTCCAGGCCAAGGAATGAATAATGGGTGAAGAATAGCGGTCCCCCATAGTCGAAACCGAGTTTCAAGGGGATGCCATAATATTCCCTTTCATTCCTGAAATGGTTGCTATTGGCCCAACATTTATGGTATACCGAAGCCGGTATGCTATGATTGGGGGAAGATGCTGCCAGCACATAGGTGATCAGGGCCTCGTTCCAGCCACGCAGGTCAAAGTCCATAGCCCAACCGTTATTGGGGCTCCAATGCCAATACAGCAGGTTTAGGCCACCCCTGGTATGCCAGTTCCATTCCACATCATTCCAGAGCCAGGTAATGCGGTTACGCAATTCCTGCTCCTGTTGGTTTCCACCATTGAAATATTGCCGGGCTGTCAACAATCCCTGGAAGAGAAAAGAAGTCTCCACGAGGTCGCCGCCATCATCCTTGGAACTGAAAGGAATGGTCCTGCCGGTAGCCCCGTTCAACCAATGCGGGAATACGCCATGGTAGCGGTCCGACTTGGCCAGGAACCTTACCATCTTCAGCAAATGCTTAACGGCAGTATCGCGACCGATCCAATTCCTTTCGGTTGCCACCACAATGGACATGATCCCAAAACCAGTTCCGCCGGTTGTCACCACTTCAGCACCATAATCGAATGCAACATTACTCCGCTCCCTGGCGAGGCCACTCACGGGGTGGGCAAAATCCCAGAAATACCGGAAGGTCTGCCGCTGCACCAGGTCTAACAATGCAGAATCAGAAAGTCCGGCAGGCCTGGCCACAACAGGCCTTACCGGTTCTTTCTTTTTTTGTGCATACAAATAACACCCGACTAAAACCAAAACAACTATCGTAACTAACTTTTTCATTTCAATTTCATTTAGAGGTATGGCGCGGAAAAGCCAAGGGTCTTCATACCCTGCTTCACCTCAGGGCAGCTGGTAAAGAGTTTCCACAACAAGCCTGAGCGGTAATTTTCCAGCATTACCACGATTGGGCCCTGGTCGATGGCCAGGAAGGAATTGGCATACCAGAGATCTTTAAGGGAGAAAGCATCTACAAAGCCATACTCCTTGAACAGCTTATCGCCCATCGTGTAGTAGAAGAACTTCAGCGCATTCATCGATTGCTCCGGGGTAAAGGGCATGGATGAAATAGCAGCAGTAGGAGCGATCACGCCAACATCATTGGTTGGCGAGCTCGCTGTATAGCCACCCTGGATATCACTGGCCGTGAGGCCCCAGCAAGTATTACTGTACCCATAATATCCTTTGGGGTTAGCTGCGCAATAACTAAAGTTGACCAGGGAATGATGTTTTACCTGGGTAGCATAATTCGCATAGGCATCACTGAGACCATTGGGATCAATACCCATGAAGGAATAATGCGACAGGAACAATGGGCCTCCATAGGCAGGCCCGAGCGGCAGGTTGATATTGTAATAATTGGAACCATTGATGAAGCCAGCGCCCCCATTGTTCGCCCAGCCATTCTGGTATACGGAAGCAGGGATGCCATAGCTGGAAGAAGATGCTGCCAGCACATAAGTGACCAGGCATTCATTCCAGCCCCTGACCGGCAGGTTCATTTCCCACCCATAGCCTGGGCTCCAGTGCCAGTACAGAACGTTCTCATTGTTTCTCCTGAACCAATTCCATTCCACTGCATTGCAGATCGCATTGATATCACTGCGTAATACAGTTTCCGCCGGATCCACCCCGTCAAAATATTGGCGGGAAGTCAGCAGGCCCATTACCAGGAAGGAAGTCTCCACCAGGTCCGCGCCATTATCCTTTGTGCTAAAGGGGACTACGGCACCGGTGATGCCATTCATCCAGTGTGGATAAGCGCCATGGAAACGCTGGGCGGTGTTCTTGAGAAAGCCTACGAGCTTTTGCATCCTGCCAAGCCCGTCGGTCCTGCTGATAAATCCACGGTTGATGCCCGTGACAATGGCCATGATCCCAAATCCGGTCCCACCCGTCGTCACCACATCACCAGAACTGTTGCGCTCCCTTGCCATACCACTTACGGGATGCCCAAAGTCCCAGAAATATTTGAAGGTCTGCTTTTGCACCAGGGTCAATAGACTATCATCGGCTATCAACGGGAACTTGGCCGTCGAATCCATCCTGGTCACCAGTAACTTATTGACGGAAGAAATAAAATTGCCTCCACTGGCCGACTTCAATTCACCTGATATCGTGAAATTATACCGGGTGAGAAAGCCCAGGTTTGAAGCGGGTTTCACAACCAGCACGGAATCTTTCTGTTCAAGCGTTGTAGTCAGGGCAGGCAAACTTCCATCACTGCTGCTAAGCTTAACAGCATTTGCCACTGTAGCTGGATTTACAGGCTCCGTGAATTTCACCCTGATAACAGGACGGTTACCGAGATTATATTCCAGGCCATCCCAGGGCTTCCCTTCCAGAAATACAGACTGGGTTTTGACCTGCCGCGGATTGACTGGCGCGGGAGGGTCCGCCTCATCCTTGCCACAACTTGTTAACAAGCATATGGAGGCCGCTAATAAGAATTGCAATTTATTCTTCATGGTCAATGGCAGAGGCAATTGATTCATATTGGTGATTAATTAGGCCCTTCAATAAGCACAGTTTACCAGACATAAGTAGCTACAGATGCAGGAGCCTGGCTGATGGACGCATATTTACCCTTGTAGCCAATGGATAATTCAGCACTCCTGGAGGACTCATTCAATACGATCATCACCTTCCTTCCATCCGGGGTTAAAAAGGCAACATTGGGCAATGTTCCGTTCAGGTCGCTCGCAATGCGCTTAGAACCCGCCGGAACAAATTTTGACGCGTGTGCAATGATGTAATAGGAGACATTGCGCGCAACGCCTGCAGGGGTAACGGTCAGGGCACCGCGACATTCGGTACAACCACCGGGGGTATGGGGACCGAATGTTGGATCATTGGCCAGGTTCCATTCCAAGGCTATCCTGCTCCAGTTGCGAACGGTCCCAATGATCACATTCTTGGTATGCCATTGAAGGTCACCATCAAATGTTCCCCTGGAACCGGTCCATTGCTCAGTGAAATAGAGGTTGCGGTCGGGATGGGCATTCCTTACTGTACTCATGGCACTCACGTCACCTGCGTACAAATGGAAGGCCGACCCATCAATAAATGGTTTTGCCTTGGAATCATTCAGAACGGTAATGGGATAATCGGGCCTATCCAGGTTATGGTCATAGATAATGATCTTAGTTGTAATTCCTGCCGCCTTGAATGCAGGCCCCAGGTGGTTGCCTATGAAGTCGGCCTGTTGAGCCGGTGTCATTACCAGGCTCGGGTTGTTCCCTCCATGAAGCGGCTCATTCTGAGGGGTGATGGCATGGATGGTAATGCCTTGTGCCTTCATGGCCTGGATATACTTCACAAAGTAATTGGCATAAGTGCCATAATACTGTGGCAGTAACCCTCCCCCAACTGATTTGCCATTGTCCTTCATCCAAACCGGTGGACTCCACGGAGAGGCCATCAGGGTAATATCCGGATTTATGGCCAGTATCTTTTTGAGCAGCGGAATGAGATCAACAGTATCCTGTGCAAGACTGAAATGCTTCAGTTCCGGATCTACCTGGCCGGCAGGCAGGTCATTGTAACTAAAGACCTCAGCACTCAGGTCTGATGCGCCAATACTGAGCCTGAGATAGCTGACACCAATACTGTTCCCGGCCTTTCCAAACAATTCCTGTAAAAGGCTATTCTTTTCAGCTTCCGGCATGCGATTGATCAGGTAGGCGCTTCCTCCCGTCAAGGTATAACCGAAACCATCGATACCCTGGAAGATGGTCGCACTATCCACATTGATCAATTGGCCACTACCCTTCTTGTCCGAGAAGGCAATGACTGGCTGTTGTTGCAGTAAGGCCGATTGGTCCGCCCTGGTCAGCCAGGAAGAAACCTTTACCGCATTGGGAAGAGGATCAGGTTCACCGGGGCTCCCGTCCTTTGAACATCCCGCATAACAGCTAAAGAAAACAGTGGATGAAAACAACAAAGCAGCTAATCTGTGTTTCATAAATTAGTTAGTTTTTTGTTCCAGGAATACGATAGGTGTATTGTTACGGGCCAGGGCCAGTGAGTGATGCCCTGCTTTCCCTCTTATCCATTTCAGGTCACGGGTTTCACCAGCTATACCTGGCAAGGTGCCATTGACCCGCCATTGCCTTGCCTTGGGGTCGTAGCTGAAAAAAGTCGGTTGCAACGCATCGTAGCGGCCTTCATAGGGTGTTACGTTAAAGAAATTTCCTGCCGCAAGAAACCCTGTTCCCCCTACAGGTGCCAAATTGGCGAAGCACATCAAGGGAGCCAATTGCAAAGCATCGGGCAAGGCCAGTTGCTGAAATCCTCCCTTCCCATCGTTCAGGAAGCAAGTGGAAGTTAGGGTTTCTGCTTTCAATTCCTTGTAGTCCTTGAAAAGGTCATAGAAAATATAATCGACTGTCTTGCCGGCCACCTCACCATAGGTCAGGTAGGCTTTCTTCAGGACAGGAAGGGCACGCTCCAGCTCATCCTTGGCCAGGAAGGGATATTCCTTCCCATCAATGGTATAGGCCATCACCTGCTCAATGGAGCCATTCTTATCAAAATCCTTTACATAGAGCTTCAAAGGGCCATTCTTTCCAGCCCAGAGTTTGGAATTCTTCCCCCAGTTACCTGCTAGAATATCCATGTAACCGTCACCATTCACGTCGGCGGGATACAAAGACTGCCAAAGACCAGTGGACCCCGTCACAGCCTGTTTCATGAATTTCCCTTTCCTGTTCATGTAGAGGGTGAGCTCCATCCATTCGCCGGCCGCTATAAGGTCGGGCCAGCCATCCTTGTCGAAGTCGGCCGAAGCCACTGTGGTCACCATACCCAACTGACCAGCATCGATCATAGAAATTGGCGCCAGACTAAAATTGCCTCTCCCGTCATTCAGCAAAAGCCATGAGGAAGAAGCGATCCCGTATTGCCGGGAGTTGGCTAACCCGCCAACAAATAAATCTATATCACCATCCTTATCTACATCGGCAGCTGTCACAGATGATTTATTGGTCAACTGGGTAGGAATAGGCGAAGCAGATAATTCAAAATGCCCATTCCCCTTATTGAGATAAAGCCGGTCTGCCAGCCTTGGGTCGCCATCCTCGTATTGGTTTCCACCACTCACTACATAGAGGTCCGGCTGCCCATCATTGTTGGCATCAAAAAAGAGGGCATCCACATCTTCCGAGAAAGCTGTTGGGTTGAATACTGCAGTATCTGCATTAACAAAACTTCCGTCAGGCCGCTGGATCAGCAAGGCCCCAGCCTGTTCAAGGGCGCCGCAGGCATACATATCTTCCAGCCCATCACCATTCACATCAGCCACTGCGATCCTGGGTCCGCGCGTCGACTGCCCATGTGGGATCAGGTACTGTACATTATGGTCAAAGAAATTATTCTCATGGTGAACCCATGAAGTGGATTGGCCATTTGGCACCAATGGCAAGGCAGTAGCAGGGAACCACTTATTGTAATCAAACTTATCCTTTGCTGCTGAATGGTCGATGACGAGAAACTGTGCAGGCTTTACTTGTTTAAGCAGTTGGCATCGCTGGTCGGGCCATACTACCAGTAAACTATCGATGACAGCATCTGAAGCGAGACCGAAATGCAGGCGAAGGTCGGAAGCCGATTGAAATCCCCTGGTGGGCATGAGCTGCTGGTATTGCAAGCCCTTTGAGGTGTAGAGATAAACCCTGGCCCCGATACCGGATCTATTCATGCCTGTTCCCTTAAAGGAAAGGTTTAAAAAGTTTTTATTGGCTGTGTTGTTGCGAAGCACAGTTGCCTTTGCATTCAGGGAATTGATCAGCAGGTCGAGGTCGCCATCATTGTCCAGGTCGGCATAAGCGGCCCCATTGAAATAGCCTTTCATTGAAGCCGTCCCCCATTCTTTACTTACCTCCCTGAAAGCCATCTGGCCATCTCCCGTGAAAAAGAAAGGATGGGAACTGCCATCCGGCATCGCTTCGATGGCCTGGTCGTCATAAGCATCTGTCCGGTTCATTCCCTTGTTCCTTTCCAAATCAGAAACAAAGCGGATATAATCCAGGTCAACTGGTCTTTTCACAATGCCACTTGAAATAAACAGGTCCTTATTGCCATCATTGTCAAAATCAGCCAGTAAGGGAGACCAACTCCAATCTGTAGCCGAAATTCCCGCAGCAAGGCCGAGGTCACTGAAACTTTCACCATTACCATTATTACGCTGCAGGCAGTTACGGGAGAACTGGTGCTGGTAGCCATTCATCTCCAGCTTAACTTTATATACATCCGGGTTCTCATCGCTGCCATAGGTCTTCAGGGTCTTCTCATCAGGAGGCAACATGTCTACGGTCACAATATCCGGCTGGCCATCGTTATTGTAATCGGCGATATCATTACCCATGCTAAAGCGACTATAGTGCCTGAAGTGTTTCGATCCGCTTTCAGTAAAGGTCCCGTTGCCATTGTTGACATAATAATAGTCGTTCTCATGGAAGTCGTTGCCCACATACACATCTTCCCAACCATCATTGTTGAGGTCGGAAATGGCTAAGCCCAATCCATAACCGAGTTTGCTCTGGTAAATGCCCGCCTCCCTGGAAACATCAGTGAACTTCTTCTGACCTGTATTCAATTCATTGCGGTAGAGCCGGTCACCAGACAAAGGATCGATCCCCCTCCTGTTGGAAGTATCGATAATATTCGCGTGGGGTTGTTTGGATTGGTTAAGCAGGTAGCAGTCCAGGTCACCATCATGGTCATAATCAAAAAAAGCCGCCTGGGTAGAAAGCCCGGAGAAGTCCAGGCCATATTCCGGGGCTCGTTCAGTGAAACTACCATTGCCATTATTGATGAAGAGTTCATTGCGACCGTTGAGGCCAAATGAATTGCCAATGGCACATACGTAAATATCATTGAAGCCATCGCCATTCACATCGGCAATGGTCACACCGGTATACCAATCTGAGTTACCAGCGACACCTGCCTTCCCTGTAATGTCTTCAAACTCGAAACCGCCCTTATTAAGATAGAGCTTATTGTTCCCACTGCTGTTGGCGGTAAAGAACACATCAGGTAGTCCATCATTATTTATGTCCCCGGTAGCCACTCCGCCACCATTATAGTAGTAGAGATAATACAGGATATTGAAGCGTTCCTTCTTTTCCAGGTTATTTTCAAAACTGATGTGGGTGGTAGAAGAAGGCATGCTCGTGAATAATCCTTCCTCCTTTCCGGAGCAGGAACTGACCAACAGGATGCCGCATAGCCATCCTGCGCAAACAATCGATGGAGTTTTTCCATGAAAGAACATGGGCGTGAATTTTCAGGAGCGTAAAATAAAGGGCTGATACACATTCATGATCAGCCCTTTTTTCTACTGCTACGCTTTGCTACTTAGCTATTTTGAAGTTGTTTACTTCTTGCCGTTGAACAGGGCCTGTACATCTGCCGCTGACAGTGGGGAGGCATATAACCTGAATTGATCCAGTGCGCCTTTCCAGGAAGCCGCCAGCCAATCGTCAGAATCGTAATTGGTGGAAGGACCTGCACCAATGCGCACCTCGGTGATCTTGGAATCATCGAAATTCAAAGCGCCATGAGGCTGGTCTCCTACCATCCATTTCCTGGTCTCCGGATTGGCTGCTCCATCAACATAAAGGGTTGTTTCGCTGCTACCCGCGTTATACACTACTGCAATATGGTGCCATTTGTTATCCATAATTCCAGGAATGGTTTTTCCTCCTTCCCAGGTGAACCATGCGTCCTTCATGTTCTTATCTACGAACATCACTTTTACCGCACAACCATCATTGTTTCCTTCCAGGAAAACCAACATGCTTGCACCGGACCAGTGGCCATTGGAAGATTTGAGGCAGATGACATGCCCCGGACCATTGCCGCCCTTGTTGTTCTTGGTTTGTCCATCATGCTTGTACCAGAAAGCAATGGTAGCGCTTTCTGCCAGCCTTGCCCAGTCATTGGGCTTGGCATACTTGATGAACTTCTGGTTTACACCTTTTACGGCCTTACCACTAATACCATCAACGGTCTCAAATGGATTGTCGGAAGCAAAGTTGGCCCTGATGCTATCCACCGCATTCATCAGCGGATTGCTGGTGGTGCCATCAAATGCCGTATAGAATTTCAAGGGACCCCCAGGAGGGTTGCTGTCCTGGGTGTAATCGCCTAATTCAGGCTTATCCATCTTCTGGCAGGAGAAGAGGGTCATAACCATTCCGGCAACCGCAATTGCCTTACCGGGAATAATCGATGCTATATTAAGTTTCATTGTTTAGGTTTTTGATGATGACGGATTCAGGATCAATAGTCTGGGTTCTGGATCAGGACACCACCTGAGAAGTCGATCGCAGCCTGGGGAATTGGATAGTATTTGTTCTTCGGCTGGTAACCCAGGGGTCCGAGCACCTGCTCTGCCAATCCCCAGCGCACCAGGTCAAAGAAACGCTCACCTTCCATAGCCAATTCTGCCCTGCGTTCGTTCTGGATCACTTTTATGAACTGGTCCTTATCAACATAAGTCACATCTGGCAAGGCAGTAGAAACACTACCACTATTACGTGCCCTTCTCCTCACCATGTTCACCCAATTCACGGCATCAGCAATATTCTGTGCCCCACCTACCTGCGTGGCAGCTTCAGCCCCCATCAACAGCACATCTGCATAACGGATGATGCGTTGGTTGATCCATCCACCCTGGCGATTTGCCGTATAGGTTTGCATGGATGGTTCCGGGTAAACTTTCTTGTTCCAGTATTTACGCGGGATCGATGGGTATTGAGGCAAGGTTTTGCCAAAATCATCCTGCTCGCCTGAATAAAGGATGGTAGCTTTTCTGCGGGGATCGTTACTGTCAAAGCTATTGTAGAAGTCAACCAGCGATTGCGTTGGCGTATTCCAACCCCAACCCAGGTCCCATTCGCCTGAACCACGGACACCCTGGGCAACGGCATACCAGGAGGTGTAAGAATCTGTACCATTGGCACCAATAGTAGCCTGGATCTCAAATATGGACTCCTTGCTGTTCTCGCCGGCTTCCAGCCAGATATTCTTGAAAGGTTCTACCAGTCCGTAACGAGGGTTGGCGATCACTTCGCGGCAAAGGTTCAATGCGGTGCCATAATGTCCCGGATTGGTTCCTGCCCTGAACAAGTGGGTCTTCGCAGCCAGTGCCTTAGCAGCAGCCCTTGTCAGCCTGCCCCTGAATTTCTCAGGCCATTCTTCCGGCAGGTAGGCAATGGCTGAATCAAGGTCGGCATCGATCAATGCATAGATCTCGGATTCAGGAGACTTGGGAACCTTGGAGTCTGCAGGACTGTACACGCGGAAGTCGATCTTAGGAACCTGGCCGAAAGTGCGCACCAGGTCGAAATAGGCAAATGCCCTGAAGAAACGGGCTTCGCCGATGTTCTTTTTGGAGGCCTCATCAACCAGTCCTAATGAGTCCGCCAATTGCAAAGCCGTATTGGCCTGCCCGATCAGTACATAGTGCTGGTCCCAATAGATGGTAGGCGCCCAGTGGTCCTTGGCATACTGGAACTGGTCGAAGATCACTCCCCAGTCAGCACCATCAGCAGGACTGCTTCCTTTTTCTGAGTCATCAGCGCGGAAGCCATGCATGGCCAGCCAGGGAATACCGCCGAAGGCCTGGCCTGCAACGTCACCATTCCTTATCGCACCATACAATCCATATACCTGTCCTTCCAGGCCTCCCTGGTTCAGGTCATCCAGCGTAGCCGTCAAGGGCTTTCTGTCCAAAAAGTCTGAGCAACCTGAAAGGAGCATTAAGAGCGGCAATGCCATTAGCATAGCCCTGATACTATTCTTAATTCTACTCATAGTTGTAAATATTTTAGTCAATTAAAAAGTCAGGTTGATACCACCGGTCAGCACGCGGGGAAGCGGACCGTTACCATTGTCAATTCCGAATGAAGTAGCTGTACCGCCAAACTCTGGTGTATAACCGGAGTTGTTCTTCCAGGTCTTCAGGTTCTGGGCGTTGAAGTAAACGCGCAGTGATTTAACCCTCAGCTTCTGCAGGGTAGCGGTACTGAAGTTGTAACCGATCTGCAGGTTCCTCAGGCGGAAATAGCTTCCATCCTCGATTCCATAGGTAGAGGGCAGGCGGTTGATGGTGTGGTTATCACCAAGGATCGGATCCCAGTTCGAAGTACCTTCACCATGCCAACGGTTCATCTTGAATTGGGGATAGTTGAATTTGGTGAAAGGCAGTTCTGAACTACCCCAGTAGCGATAGATCTCATTGCCATAAACACCGTTGAAATCCACACCAAAATCGAATCCCTTATAGCTGGCGGAAAGATTCAGGCCATAGCTGAAGTCAGGGGTCGGGTTACCGATCATGGTCCTGTCGCTCGCATCGATCTTGCCATCATTGTTGATGTCCTTGTATTTGAAATCACCGGGACCATACTCATAACCAACAACCGTTGGGGATTTCAGCTTATCGGCATAACTCTGGTAAAGACCCTCCACTACATACCCGTAGAAATAACCGATGGGGTAACCTGCTTCTGTCATGTTAGGACGCTCTTCGGATGGGGGGATCTTGTCGTTGCCCAGGAATAGCACCTTGTTATTGAACGTGGTGAAGTTACCACCGATGTTCACGGTCAGGTCCTTGGTCACCTGCTGGGTCCAGCTGGCTGCCAGTTCGATACCATTGTTCTTCACCTCGCCTACGTTATCCAGACGCTGACGGCCGGCACCCACATTGATGATGGTCATTACATCCTTGGTGAGCTTATCGTAGTAGGCAGCTTCCACATGCAGCCTGTTCTGGAGGGCATAGAATTCAACACCCACTTCCTTCGCATTCACCGTTTCCCAGGTAAGGTTACGGTTAGGCTCATACGCTAATGAATACGCCGGTACGATATTGTTTCCGAAAATGGCAGTGTTGCCTGTTTGCAGCGCGGGATAGAAAGGATAATCATATCCATAGGTGTTCTGAACACCCAGGATACCCCATGAGGCCTTCAGCTTCAGGAAGTCGAAGAACTTCTGGTTCTGCATGAAACCTTCCTGTGTCAATTCCCAAGCGGCGCCTAGTGAATAGAAATTCTTCCAGCGGTTATTGGGGGAGATCTGCGAAGAACCATCCCTCCTGAAAGAAGCATTTAACATGTACTTACCCTTGTAGTTGTACAGGGCACGCACCAGGTAGGACATGGTAGCTTTTTCCCACTGGGCTGATGAAGAACGCCTGGTGGTAGGATCGCCGAAACCATTGTCTACGTACCAGAAGCGGGGATCATCAGGAATGGAATCACCCGGATCGCGCTGGCGTACGCTGCCAAACAACCCTTCATAGTTCTGGTAGTAGGTAGTGAAACCACCACTGGCAGTAAGGCCATGGTCACCGAAATTATTCTTGTAGGTAAGGATATAATCCTGCTGGTACTTGTTCCAGCGCTGGGTATTCTGGTCTACGGATGTCAACCTGTTATTGGGATCCTTGAACACCTGGCCAGTTTGCCCATTAGCCGGGTTGTACATATAGATGATCGGGTTGTACCTATTCGTGGACAAAACAGACTTATCAGCATACCAGGTAGAGCGGAAGCTGAATCGCTTGGCGAAATTGATCTCGGCAAAAACACTTCCTACAAACCTGTCTTCAATGCGCTTCTCCTTGTCCCACTTGTTTTCCAGGTTCATCAGGGGGTTACCCATCTGGCCAGCCTGGATAGCGAGCTGGTTGTACACCCCGAACTGGTCATTGAAGGGTTCAGTGATGGGAAGTACGCGACGGGCATCAAAGAGCAATCCGTCAGCCTGGCTGAAAGGCAGCTTCTGGCGGATACCATTAAAGGTGAATCCTACCTTGAAAACCTTATTGAACTTGTATTCATCATTGATGGCAATATTGAACTTCTCCAGCTTCTCATGCAATACCACACCTTCATCGGAGAGGTAGCCAACACCCATATAGAACTTGTTCTTTTCTGAGCTGGCGCTAACGCTAAGGTTGTTATTGGTAAAGAATGCGGTCCGGGTCATTACATCGATCCAGTCGGTATTGCCGGTCCAGTTGGTATAATCAAAGCGCTGTTCAGCGGGAACACCAATATTCGCCTGCTCTTCGTCGAAGAGCAACTTGAATTCTTCAGCATTCACCATGTCGATCTTGTCCACCAGCTGCTTGGTACCAAAACTGGTATTGAAGTTCACGAGGGTTTGACCAGCCTTGGCCTTCCTGGTAGTGATGGCGATCACACCGGAAGCACCACGGATACCGAAGATGGCGAGGGAGGAAGGATCCTTCAGCACTTCAATGGATTCGATATCGGCAGGGTTGAGGTAATCGATATTGTCGTTGAAGATACCATCCACCACATAGAGAGGTTTTACCGCACCGATACTAACAGTACCACGTATGCGAATATCTGGCTCCTTGCCCGGGGTACCGCTGTTCACCACACTAAGTCCTGCTACCTTGCCCTGGAGGGAGGAAACGGGGTTGGCGTTGGGCTTGTCGGCCACTTCCTTTCCGGCGATCTTGGTAATGGAACCGGTGAGGTCGCGCTTACTGGCTGCACCATAACCGATCACCACCACTTCATCACTGATCTTTACAGACTGCTGCAGGGTTACATTGATAATGGTCTTACCGGCAACAGGTACATCTACCGCATCATAGCCAACAAAGGAGATCACCAGTACAGCATCATCGGGAACAGTGATAGCGAAATTTCCGGAAGCATCGGCATAGGTGCCCACATTGGCACTTCCTTTTACCCGGACAGAAGCGCCCGCGAGCGGCTCACCGGCAGCGTTCACTACGCGACCGGTCACACGCGCCTGCTGGATCTCGAACCCTGCGGTCCTGATCACCACGAGGTTGTTCTCGAGGACCTCGTAACCCAGGCCGGTGTTGGTAAGGATCTTATCCAACAGCTTTACCACTTCTTCATCTTTAGCGTCGACATCGATCTTCGCGGATTCACTTAGCAAGGCCTGGTTGTATAAGAATCGGTAACTGGATTTCCTTTCGATCACCGAAAGGGCTTTTTTAAGGTTCACTCCTTCCAGTTTCAGGCTAACCTTGGTCTGGGAGAACACTCCGGCGGACACCTGCATCAGGCCAAGTAGCATCAAGAGTGCGGTTAATTTCATGATTCTGGCAAACTTTAACATCATGGGATGGCGCAGCAATACCTTCCCATTTGAGGGTTTTTTCATACCTTCAGCAATTAGGGTTAAACAAATAGGTTTATCAACTTTTGCACGGGTTGATCTAAAGCCTTTCCCGGCGGGTGATGTTGGCGCATCACTCGCTTTTTATTTGGGACATTATGTACTGTTTGTAATCATGGCAATCGTTTTAGGCGGTTTTGGTTATCGTTTTGGTTTATCTGGAAATGATCACAAGATCCTTCTCTATTCTATAGTTAAAGTTTGCTGTAATATGTAATGCCCTGAGGGCCTGTTGCAGGTTTTCTGTCACAAAGATCCCGGAGAAACGCAACTGCCTGATCTCCTCATCCTCGAAGCGGAAGGTCACACCGTACCACCTTTCCATCTTACTGGCCAGTTCCTCGAATGATTCATCGCGGAAGATCAGTTTGTTCTCCATCCAGGCGGTTTCCACCACTGCATTCTCCAGGGAGTCGAAATGGATCTGGTCCACCACAATCTTGGGCACAGGGTTTTTATTGATGTTGATGGCGCGGGTTGCCGGCTGGGCGGATGGCACATCTTCCGAAGCCACTACGAGCTTTTCATTAGGCTTGAGGATGATCTTCTCTTTCGGGCGGTTATGGATACTTACCTCAATGCTACCCCTGATCAGGCTGGTTTCGGTGGTTTTGTCACCGGGATAGGACTTCACATTGAAGGCGGTACCCAAAACCCGGATATCAATATTGCGGGCGTGGATCAGGAATGGTTTTTCCTTGTTCTTCACCACATCGAAATAGGCTTCCCCGGTAAGGGTAACCTCCCTTAGGGTGGCGCCGAAATCCTTGCCATAGGTGAGCTTGGAGCCGGCATTCAGCCAAACCTGGGTGCCATCGGGCAGCGTGATCTTGGATTTGGAACCATTCCTGGTGGATACCTCACTGGGCAGTTCGGCAAGGGGTTCGCCGATCTTGGCAGCCTGTTTAAATTGGAAATAACCCCAGGTACCCAGTAGTCCGATAAATAGCAACCCAACCCAGGCCATCACAGGCCTGCGGTACCATGGACGGCCAGACCCGGTCCCAAATGCATCTTCCGCATAGCTTTCGCTTGCAGCCGTTGGAAAATCGAACCCCAACTCCTGCATCCGGGCAATATGGCGGTCGTAGGCAGCAGAGGAGTCTTCACTATTTTGGTGGTGGTGGAACCAGAGGTCGGTGACGGTTTGCGTAGGATAATGCCATTCAGGGTTGCGGCGAAGGATCTCGCGCAACTCCTCCAATTCAGGCACGGTGGCTTCGCCGGAAAGCTTCTTAGCCAATAATTCCCAAAGCCTGTTTTCTGTCATGCAATCAAGTTGTACCCTTAATAGACACAAGAATGCATCGACACCCCTAAAGAAGGTTAACATTTTTTTATTTTTTCCGGGAGGGACCTACAGAGAGGGTCTTGCTGGGGTCGAAGCGCACGGCTTCGCCGATCTTCCGCAGTGCGATGGTCATCTGGGCTTCCACCGTTTTCACCGAGATCTTGAGGATCTCGGCCACTTCGCGGTACTTGAGGTCGTCCTCCTTTACCAGCTTGAAGATGAGCTTGCAGCGGGCAGGCAGTTGCTGGATGGCTTCGGCGATCATTTTCTTCATCTCTGCGGTGATCATCAGCCGCTCGGGATCAATATGGATGGCGCTGGGCTCCACGGGCAACTCGCTGAGGTCCGTTATAGACACTTTGTTCTGGCGGGTAATATAATTGAGGGCCGCATTGCGGATGGAAGTATAGAGGTAAAGCTTGAGATTGCTGATATCTTCCAGCCTGGTACGCTTCTCCCATAGACTGATGAACACATCGGAGACGATCTCCTCAGCAGATTGCCGGTTACGGGTAAAGCCCATGGCAAATTGGAAAAGTGGCGTGTAGTAGGACTGGAACAGCTCTTTATAAGCCATTTGATCGTCGTGGCGGGCGATCCTTTCTTTCAGGAACTGTATCCGGGCAGGTGCAATCATTGAGCTGTAATAATCAGAGCTAATGCCATCACAAGTTAGGCATAATCAGGGTTTGGTTGAATATTTTTCTTCCGGCTGTTCAGAATGCGACAGCTTTTTATATTTTTGCGCTCCCGCCAATCCAATTGGCACGGGCCCTTAGCTCAGTTGGTTAGAGCATCTGACTCATAATCAGAGGGTCGCTGGTTCGAGCCCGGCAGGGCCCACAAAAAGGTCGCTTTCAGCGACCTTTTTTAATGTGGAAACCCGCCTACGCTAAAGCTTCGGCGGGCAAGGTGTGGAGATGCGACTTTACGCCAACCGAGGGGAAATGTGAGCATGTGAATATGTGGAAATGTGGAGATGTGACTTTACGCCAACCATAGGAGAGGGATATACGCCAACCAATAGAAGGTGGATTTACTGGGATGAAGGGTAGGAGGCGCCATTCCATTCTCCATAATCGTGGTTATCAGACGAGCATCCTAAATAAAGGAATAATCCCTTCCTATTCCAAGCACCCAATGGATCATCAATAAAAAAGGGATTGCCGAATGATATCGACAATCCCTGAAAGCAAAAGCCATCCTTCACACTCAATAATAGAACAGTGTCTTTTCCCGGAACAGGAATTCACCGGTACGGACATTTCTATAATCCTTCACCACGGAAACGGGATAGCCCTGCGCATCATAGGTAAAGTCAACATAGTACACTTCCTGTTCAGGATAAGAGCCGTTATATACTTTCTCCATGGAGGTGCGGTTATGGCGGGAGTTGTTGGCCAGGAACAGGTCAGGCAGGTTCAGGTGCGCATAAGGGTTGATGTTAAAATCATAACCATAGTTACCTGTCTCGGTACTACTGCCGCGAAGGGCTTCATCGCGAACGGCGTTACCGCCCTGGAACAATACCTTGTAGGACATGGCGGGTGCATTGTTGGAATAGGTCATCTGCAGGCTGGCCTCGTAATTCCCGGAAGTACCAGGCAGATCGGCCCTGCCGGTATAGCCAACGTTAACAATGGTTTCCACACCGTTGCTTGACGCCTCCATCCGGCGAACAAAGCCTTCATTATTGTACTCTACGGCAAGCCTGGAAGTCAGCTGGTTGTTGCGGTCGAATTGCTTAACGAAACTGGCTTTGCTGCCACTACCATACTCCAGCACCTTTTTGGCATCGAGGTACGCTACATTATTGGCATCCTTGCGCAGGTAATTGATATTGGTCAGTCGACCTGCCTGGTCATAACTGTATTCATTCTTGGCGACAGCAATATATTGCCTTCCATCCCAGCGTTGAACCACTTCATTCTTCAGTTTCCTTGCCTCTACAGCACCGCCCAATACATACACTGTACCTTCCAATAGGTTCTTGGGATCCAGCACGATCTTATCAGTCACCCCAAACCTGGTCACAGACAATTCATACTTTACCATGGAAGTGGCTAGCGTCAACTGGTTGCGACCGGGCATCAATTCACCGGTCTGGCCATCGGTCTGGTTATTGGGGTACCAGCCAATAAGGGAATACTTCACCGGAATGCTGTCATATACAATATCACCTACCTTGATCTTAGCATGTACGCTGATCTCTACATAGGGAGGCAGGGGTTCATTATTGAAACTACCGGCAGGATAACCGAAATCAGAGGCACGGTCGGATTTCTCCACTTTAGCAACCTGCAAGGGGTGGGTGGTTTCAGACTTCTTAGCAACGCCAAATACGAAAGGCAGTGGCGTTGACACCAGGGCCGCCTTGGGTGAATTGGCGATCGGCACCACAAAAAGCACCTTTCCGGTTTCGTCCACCACCAGGAAGCGGGTTACACTATAGTTACCTTCCTCGAGTTTCAGGGTATCGGTACGGTAACCATTTTCGGCCACCAGCGGCATCCTGCGGGCGTTCACCACCTCCCTGCCCTGGCCATCGGTCAGGCTGATCACAGCAGCGAGGTTGGTCAGGGATTGGGTTACACCAGGCAAGGCTGCCAGGGAAAAACGAATAACGCCCTTGGTGTCCTGTCCACCGGGCGTACCAGGACGGGGATCAACATTTGGCTCCTTATTGCAAGACATGGCTGCAATGATCAATAGGAGGAGGGGCAAAAACTTTAAAGCGAATAACTGTTTCATAAAAAAATTGATTTAGGATTGGTTTACATCATCAATACCCCCGTTGGAGAAAAAAGGGTTGGGTAGGAAAATGCGTGTTAACAATACTTTAGGAAATGGTCAGAAAAAAGAAGAACAGGAAAAGCCCGATCAAGGAAAGTTCAATTAGGAGAAGGGCCTGTTGAAGCAAACCGGGAGGAATCCCAAATCATTATTGATATAGAAAAAGCAGTTGCAGTTTTACCCCAGTTGTTTAAATAAGTCCAGACCTGACCCAGGTTACGCAATGACCTATTGCCTGAAGAAGTCTGCCCATTCAACCCAACACCGGTAAACCAATCAACCACCTGGAACACCAGGTGGACCAAAGTAATCCAGTCAGCGCCATTCATGCCCTCAATAAACCGAATACACCCTTTGCGCAGCGATCAAGGACCACCGATAATCAATTACTAAAAAACATGCGCAACCTCATCTTCCTATCCCTATGCATGATCGCCTTTACAGCATGCAACAAATCATCCGAACGCATCGACAGCAATGTATGTCCACCCGAACTCGCCGGGAAATGGATAAGGGGCGAATTTGACATGACTGGTTTTGACACCTATACAGGTGACACTATTGTAAATGCTGCTTATACAACCGGTGCCATGGAATTCTTCGACGATGGTACATTCAACAGTTACAGCGCATTCTTTCCCACCGATCCAAAAGAGGGATGCAATGCCCAGGTCTTCTCCCAATACTCCGGTAGCGCAGATCATAGCCAGTCTGGCAGGGCTGTCCTTACCTACACCTCAGGTAAGGTGAGAAAATTCTACCAGCAATGCCCAGGTAAAACCAATACCCAGATGACCCTTACGGCAAATGATGTCACCGGACCATTAACCATTTATTGGAATATCGAAACACAATCCGGCAAAACATTGCTGGCCATTCGCTACGAACAACCTACCAATCCCAAATTGTATTTCGAAAAGGCGGACTGGTAAATAGAAAGCATTGCGGCAATAGCAAATAATGATGTGCCCTCATCTTCACCCATCAGGGCCTCCTGCAGGGGCTACATTGTAGCCACATCTTCACCTCATCAGGGTCTCTCACAGGGGCTACCTTGTAGCCACGTCTTCACCTCATCAGGGTCTCCCGCAGGGGACCCTGATGAATGTAGGATGGAGATCAATCGGGGACTCTCGAAGAGAAGTCCTATGTGGTGATAATATGTAATAGCCTCCGTCGCCCCCGTTCTGTCTTATGACCAACGGTTAGTTGGAAGATGAGATAAGATGTTGGATGCATAAATTATTTCGCCTTTTATACATCGGGGTCCCCTTCGGGAGACCCCGCTGGGGGTATAAAATATTCATCAGGGTCCCTTTCAGGAGTTACCGTGTACCCACATCTATACCCCAGCAGGGTCTCCCGCAGGGGACCCTGATGAGACTAAAAGGTATATTAGCAATTCTATCGTACATTAGAAAAGCCTTCTGCAGATTTTTGGCATAAACAGAAATGGCCAATAATCTCCCACCCATTTGAACGAATAGATTGTAACCCTACTTTTTTCACTGACGAAAAGAAACCAACACAACGTGAGAAAAACCCTCCTGGTCATTTTCCTCTTTTGCAGCATCATCCGGGTGTTCGCACAAAATACCCCATCACTCAATACACCCTATTTCTGGCTAAGGGATGCCCGCAACAAGGTAGTTGCCAGGGATACGAGCGGGGCACTGCAATCAATAGACAATGCCCTGAATGCGGGCCTTTTTGACCTACAGGCCTTTACCAATAGCCAAACGCTGACAGGCGCATTTTCGAGCGAACAGCATGACCATATCAGGAATAGGATCCTTGCCAACAGATCAGCTATTGAAAAGCCTTCTGCCATTAAGGTCTACACCGAGGACATTGACAGGTTCTGGAATCTATTCCCTTCCATTAACCATCCCGATGCTGAAAAAATTTTCCTGGAAGAATATATTCTCAAGGGTAGTAAAGGCTTGCAAACCTTTTACCAGATCAGGATGAACAGCAGCCTGAAACAATTCATCGAAAAGATCAGGTCGATCCCCTCCTACTACACCAGTATCAGGAATGCGTCCACCCAGTTCAAAACCATGCTTCCCCAGTTCATGGCAGGAGCAGGCAAACTGGAAGAACTCTATCCCGCTTCCATCTTCCCTCCCATTTATTTCCTGATCGGGAACCTGAACAATGTAGGGACGGCAGATGGGTTCGCAGGTTTGCTGATCGGCACAGAACACCTTTGCAGGCATTCCGGGGTAGACAGTTCAGAATTAACCCCAATTGATAAAATGGTCTTATTTGACAGCTCAATTGCCGTACCACTCATCCTGCATGAATATGTTCACTTCCAGCAGAAAAACAAACCCGAAAAAACCCTGCTCGATCTTTGCATTATGGAAGGAGTGGCAGACTTTATCACCTACCTGATCACCGGCAGGTATACCAACCCTGAAGTTTACCAATACGGCTTTGCGAACGAAGCGGCAATATGGAAGAATTTTACTACTGAAATGACAGGCGAAAACACTGATAACTGGCTGTTCAACACGTATAACGCCCAAACCGGTTACCCTGGCAATCTTGGATATTTTGTTGGATTCAGGATCTGCGAAAGTTATTACCAGCAATCCGCCGATAAAAAGCAGGCGATCAGGGAACTCATGGAAATTCAGGACTTTAATAGCATACTCAGACTAAGTAAATATCCGGGTGGTAGAATTGCCCATTGAGCAATACTCACTCTTATAATATCTGTGAATCATTATAAACCTTCTATCCGACAGATGCCAAGCAGGGAAACCATTATCAAGAACTACATCTCCGCCTATAACCAATCGGATGTCACCGGAATGCTGACGGACCTGGCTGATGATATTGTATTCGAAAACATCCAGAATGGGGAAACCACCCTGCTGCAGAATGGCATTGAAGCCTTCAGGGCACAAGCAGAACAGGCCTTAGCTTATTTCACTGAACGCCGACAGACCATCACGGCGATCAGGCATGAGGGGGATAGAACTGAAATTGATATCAGCTACCATGCGGTATTGGCCATGGATTTTCCCAATGGCCTGCGTAAAGGGCAGGCCATCGAACTGTCCGGAAAATCCATTTTTGCATTCAAGGGGGATAAGGTCATCAGGTTGACAGATATCAGCTAGTTCCCGTCAAAGGGGCTTTGTCTACAACTCCACCAATTTCACCCCGGCAACATAGGCATGGCCCCCGGCAAAGAGGCGCCTGATCTTGCCATCAGCCAGGTCCAGGTGGACGCGGATCAGGCTGGGTGAAGCAGGCTGCATGTAACGCCCTTGCTCTATGAGTATCTCCTCCTGTTCGGTTATTCCTAACCGGTACAACATCCCCGCCAATGGCCCTGCCGCCATGCCGGTGGCTGATTCTTCCTCAATACCATAATAGGGAGCAAACATCCGGGTTGTTGCCTGTAACGAACCATCAAAGGTTGGCGTATACACATAGTAGCCAATAAGGCCGGCTTTTGAAGACACCGAAGCGATCACGTCATAGTCGGGCCTGAGCCCGGCCAGGACTTTACTATCCTTTACCGGCACGATCAAAAAGGAATTGCCGGTATTCACGATCATGGGCAACTGACCGGGGATGAGGTCTGCTTCGGTGATACCTAATGATTGCAGGATAAGATCCATTGGTATTTCCAACGGAAGGAATTCAGGAGCTTTCTGCTCCATGTAGGCATTACCATCTTTGAAAAAGATGGACCTGTTGCCATCGATTGTTTCCTTCGAAGAAAGATCATTCAATATCCTGCCTGCTTGTTTTAAATAAGTGAAAGTGGCAATGGTGGCATGGCCACAATGCGCAATCTGCCGGGTCGGAGTGAAGAAGTCCAGTTTGACATCGGCCTGGCGGGATGCGGAAACAAAAGCGGTCTCCGACAGCCCAACCCTGGCTGCCACCTGCTGCTTCTGTTCTCTGGATAAATTGTCGGCATCTACTACCACACCTGCAGGGTTACCGCCTGAATGCCCTATACTAAAGGCTTTGATGATCTTTACTTCAACTTTCATGACTGACTGTTTAATTGTAATTTTATAAAAGTAGTAACCCCTTTTGTTACCATCCTTACCACCCGGCACTTAGGGGTTACTCATAATTTTAGGAGTATGGCAGAAAGAAAAATCAACTCCAGCAATTCCCTGAATGAGTCCTGGCTGGAGGAAAGATGTGTGCTCAACAAAGTGCTGAAACTTACAGGTAAACGCTGGGTGCCGGAAATCCTTTTGCTGGTGGAAAATGGACAAAACCGTTTCTCTTCCCTAAAGGACAACCTGCCAGGCATTTCCGATAATGTGCTATCGACCAGCCTGACCGAACTAACGAGCCAGGGGCTTATCCATAAAGAGATCTTTGCAGAAGTTCCGTTAAGGGTGGAGTACGAGTTGACAGATAGTGGGAAGGAATTGGCCCGGCACTTGCACGCACTTTGTCAATGGGGTAAATTACATATCGAATCCTGACAGGATGAGCAGGCTCCTTATAATCCGAACCTGTATTGCAATCCCGCCAATACTTGTGTCCGGGTTCCCAGGAAGCCCACTTCTGCACGGAACATCCAGCTTTTATTGATCTGGTATTGGGCACCGGTAATAAAATTCCAGGGATTCTTGGGGCGCTTATCCATGCTATATTGTACAGAAGAGCCTACCACGTTATTGATGGCATTATCGATTCCATAAAGCAGTTCCCCTGCCCTGCCCAATAAATCATTAGCCCGCTCGTATTTGGCCTGGTTGATGGGATTGGATTGTTCAGCCTGGCTGAGTCCAGACCACCAGGCATCCACCTGCTGCTGCGCATCTGCTACCCTTTGGAAGCCTTCGTCCACTTTCTGGCCCAATTCATCAACCGGCAATACATCTGACAGGTTTACAGAGCCATTGGTACCAGAACTCAGGGCCACCCGGAAGGCGCCTACCCACACGGCCACAGACTGGTCTGGCTTCTTCAGTTTAAAGTTCTTTCCAAAACGGGGTCCAAACACAAAGGTGAAAGCCGGTTTATCGAGTTGCGGAACATCAGTCCAGGCAAAATTCATGTCAAGGGCCAGGAACCCGCCACCAATTCCTATAGTTGGCGTAATACCTAAACCCACCGTCGTTGCATTAAAATCAACCTTTGACCCGGCCGATACTATTTGTTGGTCCGTATTGCTGGAATCTGGTATCCAAACCCCAAAACCTACTTCCGTGGAAGCCCTGGTCCGACCAAGGATACCATAGACATTCAGGAAGGGGAACAGCCAGATATCGGGACGGACCGTAATGGCACTGGCGGTCGCAACTGCTTTATCAAAACGCACCAATTCATCCATGTTGCGCATCGGCCCATTGTTGAAGCCGACCATCAGGTTATCGATGATCAGGTCTGACTGCTGCCAGAAGCCCATGGTGCTTACCCCTGCAGACAAGGGAAGGTTATAGCCGGCACTGGTAGCCTTCTGCCCCCAGATCGGCAAGGTATAAGGATAGTCAGCTTTCTTCAGGCTATCGATCAACTCAACATTCTTCTTTCCCACTTCCTTATTGGTAAAAACCTGCCCCTTTACCTTAGCGGCAATTAAAAAAATGGCCATCGATAAGCACAAAAATGATCGCATAAACAGGGATTAATGAATTGACCTGGTATGAAGGTAGAACGATTCAACCCGGGGAAGAAGATTTAACGGTTAATGCAATCCAGCCAAAACTGATTTCCGGAAAGTCAAAAGGCAACCATCAAAGGCTTCCTGACGGATCGTGAATTCAGGATGTTCACTTTTAACCAGGCCTTATCTTTACTTATCAACCCTTCTACCCCTAAGTACGATGAAAAAACTACTGATTGCCTTGCTTTTCCTACTGGCTATTGTTGCCGGTGCTTATGTATTCATCCGGTTCAAGACCGCACCCGACTATAGCGGCAGCAGGACGCTTCCCGGACTACAAGCCAATGTTGACGTGCATTACGACAATTATGGCGTTCCGCATATCTATGCTTCCAATGCGGAAGACGCGTATGCGGCCCTGGGTTACGTCCATGCGCAGGACCGCCTCTTCCAGATGGAAATGATGCGCCGTGTGGGCACCGGCACCCTGGCCGAATTCCTCGGGCCCGATCTGGTGAAGGCCGATAAATTCTTCCGCACCCTGGGAATACCCAAACATGCTGCCATGAGTGCGGAGACCTTCCTGAAGGCCGACAGCAGCGGGCAGGTACCTGAATGGAAGAAGGCAGTGCTGTCCTATATCCGTGGGGTCAACCAGTTCATCAGGGAAGACCACCTGCCTGTTGAATATATGCTGCTGGGTTCAAAGCCAAGGGAATTCTCCTTATACGATATGCATGCCATTCTGGGATATATGAGCTTTACCTTCGCCATGACCCTCAAGACCGATCCGCTCGTGACCAAGATCGCACGCGAATTGGGACCGGACTATTTGAAGGTGCTATCCGTAAATACCCTTCCTGAACACAAGAAGATACCCGTTCACTATCCGCAGCGTGATAACCAGGGCAATATCCTTAGTCCTGCAGCCAGCACCGACTCTACCGTTTCGGCCATGCTCAGCAAATTGCCAGTACCCCAGATCATGGGCAGCAATGCATGGGTGGTAGCCCCCAGCCGTACCGCATCGGGCAAGGTATTGTTCTGCAACGATACCCATATCGGTTTCGCCCAGCCATCGGTTTGGTTTGAAGCCCACCTCGAATATCCCGGCTACAGCTTCTATGGTAACCACCTGGCCGGTATCCCCTTCGGATTGCTGGGGCATACCCGGGACCATGCCTATGGACTGACCATGTTCCTGAACGACGATATGGACCTCTATGAAGAAAGCTTCGATCCCGCCAACCCCAACCAGACGATCAGCGGGGAAAAGCGCTTGCCTGTCACCGTTAGAATTGATACCATAAAGGTAAAAGGCGCTGAACCCATCTATTATACTATTAAGGAAACCCATCATGGCGGCATCATGAACGATGTGATGCCGGAATTGGCCAGTGTCACTAAAAAGCCAGTGGCCGTTTGGTGGGTCTACCTGAAAGAGCCTTCCAGGGCTTTGGAAGCCACCTATACACTCAGCCATGCCCGCTCCATGCAGGAAGCAGAGCAAGGCGCAAGGCTTATCCATGCACCCGGACTGAACGTGATGTATGGCGACAGCAAGGGCAATATCGCCTGGTGGGCATCGGCCAGGTTACCGATCCGTCCCGGGCATGTGAACCCCAAGCTCATCCTCGATGGCGCTTCCGGTAAGGATGAACCCCTTGGCTGGTATCCTTTTGAGGAGAACCCCATGAGCATCAATCCGCCTTCAGGATTTGTGGCCTCCGCCAATAACCAGCCGGATACCATGCACAAAAAGGTATTCTTCCCGGGATATTATTACCCGGGCGACCGCTACGACCGCATAGCGCTCACCCTGGCCGCCAGGAAGGACTGGAACCAGGAAAACATCAAAGCGCTGCAACTGGAATCGATCAATACCAACCATCCCAAAAATGCACAGGTATTATTGGCGGCCATCGATCCGGCAAAATTCAGGGAAGACCAGGCCATCCTTGATGCACTGAAGAACTGGAAAGGAACCCATCAACTCGATGATATTGCGCCAACCCTCTATTACAAGTGGAGCTACCATGTATTGAAGGGCATGATGGAGGACGAACTGGGAGAAGCCTATTTCAATACATTCCTGGAAACATTCATGAAGATCAGGAGCCTTTCCTTACTGTTACGCACAACCGATTCGAAATGGTGGGATAAGAAGGGAACCCCTGAAGTGGAAACCAACAAGCAGGTTGTGGAAGAAGCATTGGCCATCTCGCTGAAAGAACTAAAGGAACAATTGGGGAAAGACAGCAAGGATTGGCAATGGCGTAAGGCCGTGGTGTCGGTTCACCCCCATCCATTAGGCGCGAAGAAACCGCTGGATAAAATTTTCAACGTGCGTACCACACCCGTGGAAGCCAATGGGGAGGCAGTCAACAAGCTGGCCTTCAAATTGAACGGGGAAGGCAAATACACCGTGACCAGCGGGCCCGCATTGCGCTGCATCATCGATTTTGCGGATGTTGACGCTTCGGAAAGCATCCTTCCGACCGGCCAGAGCGGCAATCTGTTCAGCCCCCATTATGCCGACCAGGCAGAAATGTATGCGAAAGGGCAGTACCGTCCACAGCTGATGAATAAGGAAACCATCCTGAATTCAGCCGCATCAAGCATCAGTTTCAAACCAACCAAACCATAATTCAATTACATACTTCAGTCCATGCGAACATCCCTATCCATCATTTTAGCCAGCCTGCTACTGGTATCCTGCAATTCCGAAAACCCCAAAACACCCAATGGGAAAAGTAGCGAATCAGGGAAAGAAATCTCGCCGCTCATCGGCACCTGGAAGCTGCTCAAAGGCACGACCATCAAAGGCAAAGACACCACAGTAACCGACTATACCATTGGGCAGGAAATGATCAAGATCATTACGCCAACCCACTTCTCTTTTTTAAGGCATGACCTGAACAAGGGAAAAGATTCCTCAGCGGTGTATATGGCAGGAGGGGGAAGGGTGAAGATAGAGGGGAACAAATACACGGAATACCTGGATTTCTTTAGTGTCAGGGAATGGGAAGGCAATTCCTTCGAACAGGAATTCTCCATAAATGGCGACACGCTGGTCACGAAGGGAATAGAGAAAGTGGAAGCAGCAGGAGTTGACCATATCAATTTGGAAACACTAGTGCGGGTGAAGGCCAACTGATCAATGCTAAAGAGCCAATGCAAATATGGATAAGGTTTCCCTGGTGGAAGGTGGCGGAAATTGACGTAAATTAACCAGTACTATCCTCTACTAAACTTTATCACCATGGAAAAAGCCGACTTCACTATCACCATCCTACTGGATCCAAATGGCTATGAAGGAAATATTGCTGTCAATTCCAACAGTACGTCAGATATGTGTTACTATCCTTCCCCAACCCGGATCACTGTAAAGACGGGGGAGAACTACCTGAATACCGGGGCAAGTATTGGTTTCAAGGACGGTCCAGCAACCTCGTACATATATTTCACCATTGGGGAAGATGGCTTGATCCAAGACTTGTCTAATTCTGGTGCCGCTGCCGTAAACGGAAACAGGGACACCATCATCCTTAAGACCGATACCCTTTCCATTCAACCAGATGGTAAAGATGTATCCTACTATATCACCGCAATGAAAGGCCAGCTCCTGACAGGCAGGAAAGATATCAGGCTGGTTAAGTCACAAATTTATACGATCGATTCGGGCTCACACCTGGAATACCAGTGTTTTACCGGGAGGTCCTCCTTCCTGGTAACCATGCATGAGGATGGCGCCATCACTACCAATAACCGGATCGCCTCCGCTGGCGGACAGGGCAAACTGCTGTTAAAGTCGACAGCAGTTGAGATTGACCCTGACGAACTCAATGATGGCCAAGCCGTTCTGCTGCCTGATAATACCATCATCGCTAAAAAATCAAAGCATAGATTCATCAGGGGACTTTTAACCGTCCTCCTTTCAGCCACCAACCATGATAAACTATTGACTGAATTCATTCCTTTATAACATGGCAACCTGATTCATCATTGTTAACCTTTTTTCCTACAGTATCTATTCAGTGATGCAAGCAAACCCAACATTGGAAGTAAACGTGGAAGGCAAACTTTTCAGGATGAACCCTGTTCCATCAGGAAGTTTCGAAATGGGCGGCATCGAGTCTGAAGAACCCCATCGCAACAGAAAGCAGCGATATGACAGGCACCGTCATACCGTTCACCTTACCCAAGACTTCTACCTGGGGGAAACAGTAGTCACCCAGGAATTATGGGAAGCCGTCATGGGGTCCAATCCCTCCCATTTCAGGGGGCCCAAGCGGCCGGTGGAAATGGTCAGTTGGGATGACACTTCCCTTTTCATCCAGAAACTTAACCAACAAACCGGGCTGCCATTCCGGTTGCCAACAGAAGCGGAATGGGAATATGCCTGCAAGGCTGGGGATAATACACCCAACAGCAAACAGCCAGGTAGCATTGCCTGGTATGCCGACAACAGTGAAGGCAGGACACATGAAGTAATGACGAAAGAACCCAACATGTTTGGACTCTGGGACCTGTTGGGAAATGTTTACCAATGGTGCCAGGATTATTATGACAGCTATCCTTCCAGTGAACAGGTTGATCCCATCGGACCGGTTACAGGCCAGCAACGGGTGTACAGGGGCGCCTCATGGGCGACACAGGGTTTATGGGTCAATGCCAGTTTCAGGATGAAAAACAAGCCCGATTACCGGAGCAATACCATTGGCTTCAGGCTGGCACTTTCGCGGATATAATGCATCACTTTTTAGCCTTTTGGGATTTGGGTTTAACCATCACCTTCCTGCCGGCGTTGATCTGTTTGATCCGAATATCTGAATTAAAACTGGTATGCAGAAGCAAATGAACCCGCTTGGCATCAGTTTGGATATCACAGGAGTGCACCTTGAATTCACCAAGGTTCACATCGATGGCTTTCCCTGTCTTGCCTTTTGCCACTGCCCCTTCTATAAGGGCGGGCACTTTCATGATCAGGGAATCCATGTCCATGACCAATTGCTTCTGGACCCCCGCCTGGATTTCATCATGTAACAATGCATTCCCCATATTGAGTAATGTATTTGAAGAAACAACATCAAACTGGAAGTCCCTAAGGTGAAAATGCTGGTTGATCGAATCATACTCAGGCCTTACACTCGCCACTAGTTCTGATTCAAGATCACCCCGAACCACCGCATTTATTGCCAGGCCTGAATCGACTGAATATATCCTAATGTCAGCAATGGAAGCAGTCATACCCTTGGCTGAAAATGATTTCCCAACCAATTTATCCTTCAACACTGGATTTATTTTATTCAATTCTGCAAAACCATAGACATTGACATCTGAATGAACCGACCGGATCCTCTTTCTTTGGTACCCTGGCAAGGGGGTTGATCTGCCACGCAAATCCGTTTCTGATACTATTGCCACATAAGCTTTGATCTCGGTGAAACAAATGATGTCCTTTTTATTCAACTCAAGGTCCCCGGCAATAGCCTGGCAATTGAATTTAAGAAAAGCTCGAGGTTGCTTTTTATTAATGACCATCACTTTTTGCATATCCATCCAGATCTTTTCAACCGGTTTTCTCAGGGAAACAGCCTTGTTGATCTCCTTATTTAGCAGCTTACACAAATCCTCTTTCTTCGACTGAAGGGCATCATCGATCTTTTTCGTAAGATCAAAATTGATGCCTGCAATACGCAATACCGGAGGCTTTATCCATTCAACCTTATCAAGGGAAAACCTGGTCAACAACTGCCATTGTGCATCCAGGTCTACAGTAGTAGAAAGATTCAAGTTGACTTCAGCCTGAACCGGTTTGATGCCTTTGGTCGCAAAATTCAATCGGCTATGCACAACTGATGCCTCTACTGAAAGGGGGAAACGCAATACCAAGCGATCCCCGTTTGAGGCTATTTCAATCCTTCCAGTCTTAGACAACTCCACTTTCACCTTATCCTTGTCATTTTGCGTTGGCATAACAACAGTTTCCAAAAACTTCCCACGGAATTTTTTATTAATGAAATCCTCAAACTCGTTAATGGAATAAACAATTGGAATGTGGAAGGTTGAAATAGGGGCCGTTACCGGAATGGTATCACTAACCACTGCAGGAATATTCGCCTTTTGCTTATTCCTGCATCCACCCCCAGTCAGCGCCAAGGCTGCTATCAGTACTGTTAGGGAAATGAAAGTTCGCATTGAATGAAATTTGGTCCTTCTTCAGCCGAAAGCTAACCAAAGCACCCGAAAACCCATTAATCCACCAAAGATTAACGGTTACATCGGCCAATATGGGTAAATTGTATAAAAACCTCTATGGCAAGGCCAGCCAAAAGTAATGAAGCCCAGGTGAGCGACTATATACAGGGGCTAAACCATCCCCTCAAACCGCTTGTGTTGGCCATCAGGGATACCGTTTTAGAAACTGATCCCTCCATTGGTGAACAGGTTAAATGGAACTCCCTGAGCTATTACTACACTGGGGAAATGAAAGCATTTGACCCCAAGACATTCCAGCGCGATCTACTGGTCATCAATGTACATAAGGCCGATAAGGTCTTACTGGTATTCCCAACCGGGGCAAGGATACCCAATGGGGAAGGCCTGCTGGAGGGAAATTACACTGATGGCAGGAGAATGATCACCTATCATTCGCTCGAAGAGTTACAGGCCACCCGTTCAGACTTGCAATCCGTCATCCGGCAATGGTTGGACAGGTTGGAAAAATGATCATCTCTTAAACCCGACAATTGAATGCGGCGATTGTTCAATTCAATCACCAGGACCAACCAACTAACTACAATTACTATAATTTCAGGCCATCATCCATTCATCAACCTTATCTATGAAAGCAGTCATTTTAAAAGCATTGGGCGGAACAGAAAATTTTGAACTGGCAGCATACCCCCAACCCCAATGCAAGGAGAACGAGATCCTGGTCGCCATCAAGGCGACTGCCTTCAACCCGATCGATTACCAGATGCGAAGGGGGGATACGGAAAGCAAATTGTTGAAATCGCCTATCCTTGGCCGTGAGTTGGCAGGTGAAGTGGAGGAAGTCGGCAGTAAGGTCACCCGATTCCGCAAAGGCGACCGGATCAGCGCCTATGTAGGCAGCCTGGGTTCCAATGGCACTTATGCTGAATACATCAGTTTCCCATCCGAATTGGCTGCTATCATTCCTTCCGGCGTTGATTATGCACAGGCAGCTGCCTTGCCCCTGGTAGGCATGACCGCGCTCCAGGTAGCAGATCGCATCACACTTGATCCCTCATTACCACTATTCATTAGTGGTGGCGCCGGAGGTGTGGGCACCATCCTGATCCAATTATTAAAGGCAAAGGGATACGACCATATCATCACCACAGCCGGCAATGCCATCAGTATCGAACACCTGCATAGGCTGGGCCTGGCCCACGACCATATTCTACACTACAAAACCGGGAACCTTGCAGAGGAGATAACCCGGCTGCTGAATGGCCGGCCCCTGGAGTATGCCATTGACCTGGTAGGCGGCAGTATGGCGGAGCTTTGCGCCTCCCTGCTTTCCGTTCACGGCACCTATGTCAATGTCACCAACCTGGTGCCGGCAAACGCAATGGAAACCTTATTCGACAAAGCCACCACCATGTTCCATGTTGCCAACTACACCTACATGCTGGGACCGCATCCCGAAGGAACAGCCATCTATGGCAAATTGCTCGAAAGGTTATTCAGGATGATCGAAAGCCAGGTCATCAGTCCTGCGCCAGTGAATATCGTGGGGCCGCTATCCAGGGAAACCGTCCAGGAAGCGCATCGGTTGCTGGAAGGCAATCTCAGCCAGGGAAAGAAACTGGTGATGGTCAACGAATGACAATCGAGCCAGCAGCAGCGGATGTTGGAGAGAATAGCCCGCAAAAAGATGAAGCAATTTGCCCGGTTAGGCTTTCCTCCTTAAACAAAGTGCAACTACATGAGCTTTAAGTTAAATTAGCGCTACAACTACTACTTATGAGGCTCTCATTACCAGCAGCAGTATGCGCTACACTATTGTGCACGTCCCTGCATACAGGGCTAATGGCACAGGAGAAGAACCAGGCAGCCAAGACCATCACCTGCCCGGGAAGGCAACTTCCCTATCCCCGGATTGAACCGAACTATAATGGCAAGATCAAAAGGGACCTTAGTCCCTTTGAGCAGGAGCTGGCAAAATTTGCCACCCGGAAAGCGGATGTTGCCGCATTGGTTGAAGGACAAACCATTCCCGGGCTGCAAGCACTGATGAATGCAGGCAAACTCCATTCAACCGACCTGGTTTTGTATTACCTCGACCGCATCAGGCAAGTGGATATAGGCCAGTTGAATTCCGTATTGGAGGTCAATCCCGATGTCCTGGACATTGCCCGCAAGATGGACAAGGAGCGCAAGCGAAAGGCAGGGAACAAGGCCATGTACGGCATTCCTGTTTTGTTGAAGGATAATATTGCCACTGCAGATAAACTGCATACCGCTGCGGGTACGGCGGCCATGCTGGCCTGGAAACCTTCCAGGGATGCCTTCCTGGTAAAGCAACTGCGGGAAGCCGGCGCCATCATCCTGGGCAAGGCCAATATGTCGGAGTGGGCCAACTATATGGACCAATGCATGCCCAGCGGGTTCTCCGTGAATGGCGGCCAGACCCGCAATCCTTATGGACCATTCGATACCTGGGGTTCCAGCAGCGGCTCAGCCGTTGCGGTTGCAGCAGACCTTGTAACTGTAAGTGTAGGCAGTGAGACCCAGGGATCCATCATCATGCCAGCCAGGATCAACAGTGTGGTGGGATTGAAAACGAGTATGGGACTCGTGAGCCGGAGCAATATCATCCCGCTGCTGGAATACCAGGATGTGCCCGGCCCCATGGGTAAGACAGTAACCGACGTTGCCATCATGCTAAGCGCCATGACCGGCGTTGACCCCCTGGATACCGCTACCACCCGCGCAGGCAAACTGGCAGGGGTAGACTTCTCCGCTTACCTGAAACCAGGTGCCGCCAATGGTTTACGCATAGGCGTTCCTGTTACTGAGGAAGTAGATATCACCAAAGCCTTAGAGCGCATGGGCAATGCGAGTGATGAAGCCAAACAGAATACCCGGAATTTCCTGGAAAAGAGAAGGGCAACCGCTTTAGCCGCCGCAAAAGTATTCACCGATGCTGGCCTGAAAGTGGTGTTCATTCCCGATTCCCTGATGCCCAGGCGACAGAATGATATTGGCCAGGCCCTGACCTATGGCTTCAAGCAGGACCTCAACCATTTCCTGGCAGGATTGGGGAAAGAAGCACCATTCAAGTCTATGGAAGAGATCATTGCCTTCAACAAGCAGGATATGGCCAACCGTGCCCCCTATGGGCATGGACTGGTAGAAGGAGCACAGAACAACAAGATCAGTGAGGCTTCCTTCAATGAGATCAAGACCAGGAATATTGCCATCGCAAGAAGGGCCATAGACAGCGTATTGAACGCCTTCCAGGTTGACCTTCTGGTATCGGATGTCAACCAGGTCTATGCACCGGCAGGCTACCCAGCCATCAGCATCCCGAGTGGTTATGATGAGAAAGGCACCCCAGAGGCCTTGATCCTGGTGGGTACCTATCTGTCGGAGCCCCAGTTGATCGCAGCAGGATTTGTGTATGAGCAGGCCACCAAGGCCAGGAAAGTACCTCCGCTGGCAGAAACATTAGCCACCATCAAGGCATTGAAGTAAACAGGTAAACACAGACTTTTTAGAACCAGGGCTGTCCCTTTAAAAGGGGCAGCCCTTTTTATGTACCACCATCGTCCTGCGCCAATTAGTAGAATTTTATCCAATTCTTAATCATAATTGGCTATAAGGACAGTGCAGGATAAAGGAACATTAAAATCCTTTTAAATTGAAGCAATATCGTTCCAATAGACGATAAGCATTGATCATGCAAAGACGAACTGTCATCAAACATTTTTTCTGGATGGGTGCTGGCATGGCATTCCTGCCTTCCTGTGTTTTCCAACAGGACAAACTATCCATCCAGCTCAAGAACCTTTCCATTACCCCGAAGGATGAGGCTTTCCTGAAGACCTTTGCGGCGACCCTGATACCGGCCAATGAAGGTCCGGGTGCAGCGGAACTGGGCATCCACCTTTTCGCGCTGAAAATGGCGGATGATTGCCTGGGTAAGGAAGAACAGGCCGCCTTCACCAAGGGCCTGAAAGACCTGCAGGTCCTCGCGGATAAAGAACTGGGAGCAAGCTTTGATGCCGCAGACCCGGCGAAGCGACTGGCCTTCCTCCAGAAGACCGCGGAAGGAAAGGATGATCTTTCTTCTTTCGTCAACCAATTAAGGGGACAAATCATCAGGGGCTATACCCAATCGGAACATTACCTCACCAAGGTAAGGCCCTACAAGCTGGTTCCCGGCAAATACAAATCCTGCATACCTGTTAACCCTTCAGCCACTAAATCATAACCATGGGAAATCTCAATACTAAAGGCACCGCCGAAAACACTTTCGATGCTATCGTTATTGGCTCAGGCATCAGCGGAGGCTGGGCAGCCAAGGAATTTACCGGGAAGGGCCTGAAAACCCTGGTACTGGAGCGGGGAAAGGATGTGAAGCATATCAAGGATTATCCCACTACCAACATGAACCCCTGGGAATTTGAACACCGGGGACAGCTCACTGCCGAGATCAGGGATGCCAATCCCATCATCAGCAAGTGTTATGCCTTCCGCGAAGATGCCCTGCACTTCTTTGTAAAGGACAAGGAACATCCCTATGTGCAGGACAAGCCCTTCGACTGGATCAGGGGTTACCAGGTGGGCGGCAAGTCGCTGATGTGGGCACGTCAAACCCAGCGCTGGAGCGAGTTTGACTTCGAAGGACCGGCAAGGGATGGATTTGCCGTTGACTGGCCGATCCGTTACAAGGACATTGCCCCCTGGTACAGCCATGTAGAAAAGTTCGCCGGCATCTCCGGCAACAAGGATGGCATTCCCCAACTGCCAGATGGTGAGTTCCTGCCCCCAATGGAAATGAACTGTGTAGAGAAATATTTCTCTGAGAAAGTGGCTTCCAACTACCGCGACAGGCAGGTGATCATCGGCCGTGCAGCCCACCTTACGGCACCACAGCCCATCCACCTGGAGCAAGGCAGGGCACAGTGCCAGAACCGCGACCTTTGCCAGCGCGGATGCCCATTTGGCGGCTACTTCAGCAGCAATTCCTCCACCATACCCTGGGCGATGAAGACCGGTAACATGACCCTGAAGACCAACGCTGTGGTGCACTCCATCATCTATGATGAGCAGCAACAAAAAGCTACCGGGGTTCGGGTGATAGACGCCGTTACCAAACAGGCGACAGAATATTTCGCGCCGGTGATCTTTGTAAATGCCGCCGCGCTCAATACCAACCTGATCCTGTTGAACTCCACCTCCTCCCGCTTCCCGAATGGACTGGGCAATGATTCAGGGCTGCTGGGCAAATACGTTGCCTTCCATAACTACCGGGCAAGGGTAAGCGCCAGTTATGAAGGCTTTGCCGACTTCACCACAGAAGGCCGCCGTCCCAATAGTGGTTATATCCCCCGCTTCAGGAATGTGAGCAAACAGGAGACCGACTTCCTGCGCGGATATGCAGCAGGCTTCGGCGCCTATCGGGTGAATGAACCAGCTAACGGCTGGGGGGAAGAGCTGAAACGCAAGCTCGATAACCCGAAGCCGGGACTATGGCAGGTAGGCTCCCACATGATGGGGGAAACCATCCCGAAGGAAAGCAACAGGGTATTCCTGGACAAGGACCAGAAGGACGAATGGGGCATCCCGCTCTTGCATACGGATATCGCCTATGACGATAATGATGAGAAGATGGTGAAGGATTATATCGAGCAGCTGACCGAGATGTTCACAAAGGCAGGATTCTCGGATATCAAAGCGGCTGACTCCAGGCAAGCGCCGGGACTGGATATCCATGAAATGGGCGGGGTGAGAATGGGCAAGGATCCCAGGACCTCACTGCTCAATGAATGGAACCAGCTGCACCATTGCAAGAATGTTTTCGTTACCGATGGCGCCTGCATGACCTCCACCGCTACCCAGAACCCCTCATTGACCTATATGGCCCTCACTGCCAGGGCGGTGGACCATGCCGTAAACGAACTGAAAAAGAAGAATTTATAATAATTTCCTCCTGGCTGCGTTATTAAATCCTTACCCTTACCAGGTAAGGATTTTTTTATTCCCAGGCTATGAAACAGTATAACCGTAGGTCATTTGTACGCAATACGCTATTGACCGTCGCAGCCATGCCCGTCCTGAAAGGCTTTCCCGGGACGAACGAAGAACAGCCGGCAGGCGCCTATGCTTCCAGGCTTCCCATGAAATATGCCTTGTCCCAATGGGCATTGAACCGGATGCAGTTCGGCGCCAGCAGGAACGACATGAACAGTTTCATGAAACTCTTATCATCCGATCCCGACAAGCTCCTGCAGGGATCACTGAAGCCAATGGACTTCCCTGCATTCACCAGGAAAACATTCAACCTGGAAGCAGTGGAATACGTGAATACCTTTTTCTATGGTCATGGTGATGATACGGCTTTCATGAAGCAACTGAAGAAACGCAGTGAAGATGCCGGCATCCGCAACCTGCTGATCATGGTAGATGCAGAAGGTTACCTGGGCCATGCCGATAAAAAAGAAAGGGCCGATGCCATCGAGCGCCATAAGAAATGGTTGGAATCCGCCGCTATCCTGGGCTGCCATTCCATCAGGGTGAATGCCCATGGGACAGGCGGGAAGGAAGACCAGAAATTCCAGGCAGCAGATAGCCTGGCCAAACTCTGTGACCTGGCACAAAAATACCAGCTGAATATCCTGGTGGAAAACCATGGCGGCATGTCGAGCCACCCGATATGGTTGCTGGAAACCCTGAAGGAAGCGGGCAAGTCCAACCTCGGCACTTGTGTCGACTTCGACAATTTCGACTATTCCGAAACGAAGATCTATGACGGGGAGTTGAGGTATAACCGTTATGTCGGGGTTGACTTGTTGATGCCATTGGCCAAATCAGTAAGCGCCAAGGCGCATCGGTTTGATGACCAGGGATTCGAGACCAGCATCGATTTTGAACGCATGGTGAAGATCATCGGCGACCATAACTATACCGGGTATATCAGCCTGGAATACGAGGGTAATCACCAATCCGAAGTGGATGGCATCAAATCCCTCCGCGCCTTACTCGATCGATATCAACCGAAGATATAGGATGTAGTTTTTTTGCCACGAAGGCTCGAAGACACTAAGCATTCACGAAGGTCATTAAGCCTTTGTGTGTACTTCGTGTCTTTGAGCCTTCGTGGCAGTTTAAAGCATCTGCCTACCACCCTTCTACATAACCATCATTCAATTCCTGCT
This sequence comes from Flavihumibacter rivuli, assembly GCF_018595685.2. Taxonomy (NCBI): domain Bacteria; kingdom Pseudomonadati; phylum Bacteroidota; class Chitinophagia; order Chitinophagales; family Chitinophagaceae; genus Flavihumibacter; species Flavihumibacter rivuli. The sequence continues at coordinate 3,581,218 of NZ_CP092334.1, read as the reverse complement.
CCAGCACTTCCGCCACTTCGTAGGCCGGACCATCAGGGGTCTGGATACGGTTGTACAAGACATTATTGTACTCTTCATAAAACCTTCCATCATAACGCACCCTGCGGGATTCACCCGGCAGGTCATACACGATGACTCCATAAGGCGGCGCCACTACTTCATACCCCCTGCCCATTGGCAGCTGGGAATAGAACACTCCCTGGAAATAGAAATAGGTCCTCGGTCCCCAAACAATCCTGCTGCAATTGGCCGGCAGGAAATTGATATGGATACCGACCGGCGGCATCACAATGCGGAAACCGGTTCCCCAGGGACGATAATAATATCCATTACCATAATAGTAATGGTGCCTGCCGTAGGTGACCGGCCGGCATCCATAAGGCATGGAGGAATAATACCTGGGCTGGTAACGGTTCACTACCATCACGCGGTGGCGGGGAATGGGACGATAGTAATCGTGCCGCGGGTAACGGTCATAGGGCCTGCGGTGTCCATAGTCGGGATAATGCATGGGGTCATAATGCCTGGAAGGTGCAGGGTAGCGGCGGTCACGATCCCAATCACGATCCCGGTCACGGTTCCCATCACGGTCGCGACCCCTTTCATAACTGCGGCCACGGTCATCATCCCGATCCCGTTCATTCCTTCTTTCTTCCCGGTATTCGCCATCATTCCTTTCCGGCCGGCTATCGTGGTGGCGCGGCTGGGCAAAGGAACTACCAGTCACCAGCAAGAGGGAGAGCAATCCAACAACAGAAGTAATCTTGCTTTTCATAAACATGTTTATCCCCTTAGGACTAGTGGAGGGTTGATGGGTTTAGTCGTTAGGAAAACTTTAACTGGAGAGAAGATGTGGGAATGTGGAGATGTGGAGATGTGACACTTCTCTAACTATCCTTTGGGAATTCATGCCTATTTACCAATATCATCCCAGAGATGAAACCTCATTTAAACCTATCCACCGTGCTCAAAAGCTTTCTAGTAGAATTTGAGAGCACCCCACATCTCCATATCTTCACATCCTCTCATTTCCACATTCTGCCTCTTCCTTACATTTGCCCTTCAACCTACACCATGGACATCATCAAAACCGGCATTTGCTCCTATGGCATGAGTGGCAAGCTCTTCCATGCCCCTTTTATCCAGAGCCATCCAGGCTTTGAACTCACGGCCATCGTTGAGCGCCATAAGAACGATTCAAGGGAACGCTATCCCGACTCCAAACTCTACCGGTCTTTTGAGGAACTGATCGCGGACGAGAGCATTCGCCTGGTAGTGGTGAACACCCCCGTGCAGCTGCACCACGAGCAGGTCAGCAAGGCCCTGCTGGCGGGAAAGGATGTAGTGGCGGAGAAACCCTTTACGGTCAATGCCAGGGAAGCGATGGAGCTGGAAGATCTAGCAGCCAAAACCGGCCGCACCCTAACGGTGTACCAGAACCGAAGGTATGACGGCGACTACAAGGCCATCAGGGAAGTGGTGGAGGACAACTTACTCGGACGCCTATGCGAAGTAGAGTTCCGGTATGACCGCTACCGCATCACCAGCAGCGGCAAGGACCATAAGGAGGGTGACCAGCCGGGAGCGGGCATCCTGCATGACCTGGGGGCTCACCTGATAGACCAGAGCATCCAGTTGTTCGGTTTCCCCGAAGCTGTATTCGCGGATGCCATGACCCTTCGCGATGGGGTGGCAGCCAATGATTATTTCGAACTGCTGCTCTTCTACCCCAGGATGAGGGTCAGGCTCAAGGGAACGGTGGTGGCCCGGGAAACTACCACGCCCTTTATCCTTCATGGCATCAACGGCAGCTTCCTGCAGGAACGGTCGGATATGCAGGAGCAGGAATTGCTGAAGGGAGCCATCCCGACCATCAAGAGCTGGTGTCCCGGACCGGCGGCACCGGACGGGCTGCTGCATACCACGGTAAATGGGGTGGAGGTCAATAAGGCAACCACTTCCAGCCCGGGTAATTATATGGGGTTCTATGATGATGTGTACAAGGCGCTCACCGGACAGGCGGATAATCCGGTACCGGCATCGGACGCGGTGAAGACCATGCGGGTGATCGATGCGGCCATGGAGAGTATTGCGACGGGTGTGAAGGTGAGGCTTTAAGTTTTTGGGCCACAAAGACTCTAAGACACGAAGGGACACGAAGGCGTAGGCGAGCGACTGGGTTGGAATTGGGCCTGTGAATCTGGGTCAAAGCCCCTATTTTTGCGGTCGCCACGGCTAGTGGCAATTTTTCTTAACATTAACAAGTGGGGGGTGGCAGCATTAGGCACCTACCAATAGTTTTGTCCTTTATTCATATTTATGAGAAAATTAGTTGTTGCCCTGGCAGCATTGTTTGTAGTGGCTGGAGCACAGGCGCAAACCGAACCAACCGACAAAAAGAAGAAGAAAGACTGGAGCAAGGTTAACCTTGGCAACCGTGCCAACGACCATTTCATGTTCCAGTTTGGCTATGATGGCTGGGCCCAGAAGCCGGATTCTATCCGCACAACCGGCATCGGCCGCCACCTGAATATCTATTTCATGTTCGATTTCCCTGTAAAAGTGGATCCCCGTTTCAGCATAGGAATCGGTGCTGGTATCGGGAGCAGTAATATCTTCCTGGATAAGCAGGAAGCGGATATCACTGGCCGGACCAATGACCTGAGGTTCCCTGACGTATCTGATACCACCCATTTCAAGAAGTACAAGCTGGCCAATGCCTGGGCTGAATTGCCGATCGAATTGCGCTTCGTGGCCAACCCCATGAACAGCAATAAGAGCTGGAAGATCGCGATTGGAGTGAAAGTGGGAACCATGCTGGATGCCCATACCAAGGGAAAAACCCTCCAGAACAGCAAAGGAAGCACTATCAGCAACCACATCGAAAAGGAAAAGTCGAAGACCTATTTCAACAATACCCGGTTTTCCGGTACCGTCAGGTTTGGCTATGGCAATTTCACCCTGCATGGGGCATACCAGATCAACAGCCTGATCAAGGACAATCGTGGTCCGCAGGTAAGGCCCTTCAGCATCGGCCTGACCATCAGCGGTCTTTAATCCACCACTGCCAGAAGATTTTGAAGCGGGTCCCTTGCGGCCCGCTTTTTCGTTTATTTTTGCAGGTCTATACATTCATTTAAGATTCATACGTGCTAGAAAGAAAACAGATAACAGCAGAGGAGAAGGCAGTGCTGGTGGGCCTGGTGCAGAAAGACCAGACGGAGATGCAGGTGAAGGAATACCTGGAGGAGCTGGCCTTCCTGGCGGAAACGGCCGGTGCCCAAACGGTGAAACGCTTCATGCAGAAGCTCTCGCACCCCGATAGCCGCACTTTTGTGGGAAAGGGCAAGCTGGAAGAGATCAAGGACTATATTACCGGTAGGGACATCAACCTGGTGATCTTCGATGACGAGCTGACCGGCTCGCAGATCACCAATATTGAGAAGGAACTGGGGGTGAAGACCATCGACCGCTCCGACCTCATCCTCGATATTTTCGCGCGCCGCGCCAAGACCGCCCAGGCCAAGACCCAGGTGGAACTGGCGCAGTACCAATACCTGCTGCCCCGACTGAAAGGGATGTGGAAACACCTGGAACGCCAGGGGGGTGGTATCGGTACCAGGGGTCCGGGTGAAACCGAGATCGAAACCGACCGCCGTATCGTAAAAGACAAGATCGCCCTGCTGCGCAAACGCCTGGCGGAGATTGACAAGCAGTCCTTTACCCAGCGCAAGGACCGCGGGGAATTCATCCGCGTGGCGCTGGTGGGCTATACCAACGTAGGCAAGAGCACCATCATGAACCTGCTCAGCAAGAGCGAGGTCTTTGCCGAGAACAAGCTATTCGCCACCCTGGATACCACTACCAGGAAAGTGGTCTTCGATACGACCCCCTTCCTGCTGAGTGATACGGTAGGGTTCATCCGGAAACTGCCCCACCACCTGGTAGAAAGTTTCAAGAGCACCCTGGATGAAGTCCGTGAGGCCGACATCCTGTTGCATGTGGTAGACCTCTCCCACCCTAACTACGAGGACCAGTTCAATGTGGTGAACAAGACCCTGCAGGAGCTGAACGTGGTGGACAAGCCCATGATCACCATCTTCAACAAGCTGGACCAGTACGAGAAGAACACCTTCGACCCCTGGCTGGAAAAGGAGATCAAGGACCAGATCCTGGAGGAAGTGCGGGAGCGCTGGGAGAATGTGACCCAGGGCAACTGCGTGTTCATCTCCGCCATCGAAAAGCGGAACCTCGAAGGGCTGAGGGCTACCATCATGAACAAAGTGCGGGAACTGTACCGCATCCGCTATCCCTACAAAACCGATTTCTACTATTAATGAGCGGGAAAGTCTACAAATGGCATAAGATCGCGGAGGGTATGGAAGACCTGTCCTTCGCGCCCAATAATATTGCCCTGGCCGACCTGGATGGCAAGAAGATCTGTATTGGGAAGTTCCAGGATAAGTTGTTTGCTTTCGCGTATAAATGTCCCCATGCCGGCGGCATCATGGCCGATGGCTGGATTGATGCATTGGGCAATGTGGTTTGTCCCTTGCACCGCTACAAGTTCAGCATGCTGAACGGCAGGAATGTGAGTGGCGAAGGATACTATCTGAAGCACTGGCCGATAGAGGTCCGCGAAGACGGTATCTATGCCGGTGTGGATGATAAGGGGTTGTTTTCGTGGTTGTGATTGTTTAGGCCACTAAGACTCCCACAACAATACTGTTGGGGCAGGCAAGACACTAAGGCTTCACTAAGCTTTTAAGACCTTCGTGCCTGCTTTGAGCCTTCGTGCCTTAGTGGCCAATCACATTATTTTATTACTCATATAACCTCCCCTCAAACCCTTATCCCAAGCCATTTTTCAGAAAATAAATCCTGAAATTTTTTGTTCGTTTTCAAAAATTCCTATTTTTGCACTCCCCAAAAGGGAAACCGGTCCGGTTCAAAGGACAAGAAACTCCTCCTTAGCTCAGTTGGTTAGAGCATCTGACTGTTAATCAGAGGGTCGCTGGTTCAAGTCCAGCAGGGGGAGCAGAAAAAGCCTGGTAAATACCAGGCTTTTTTTATTGCATCCTAAGGTGACTATTATTAGTTTGGATCAACTGCTAACTTGAACAAAACAAGGCCTGAGTAATTATACTATTTAGCTTCAAAGGATATCATTCATAATTAAGGCAACCCAACTTTTTCAACCTGGATAGAATAGCTCCCTTGTTACGACCAAAATGTTCAGCGAGTTTTGCCAACTGCACTCCCTTGTAGTACATATCTTTTAACTCCGTATCCAATTCCGTGGTCCAGCGCTCATAAGCATTCTTATGCATGCGTCTTTTTTCAAGGACGGTATATGTCTTGTCCGGTGGTGGCATGGCCGGAATGATTTGATTTGACTTATTCCTAACAGGCACACGACCGACTGATCCCAGAGCTTCTCGCAAAGGATCCTGCTTTTTTGCCTTGATCACCTGGATATCCGCGGAATTGGGAAAATTAATAGGAAGCAGGCTTTCCGGTATCCGCAGCAGCCCCTTTGTTCGGGTAACCGCTACATAAAGCAGGTTAATCTCTTCGTTCAACTTAGCCATGTCCAGTAAAGCATCTTCCTCAACACCTTCCATTAAACGCTCCAACTTTGCTTCACTGATAAAATCCTCTGCCAGTTCCACATCGTCGTATTCCATACCTTTCGCACGATGAACAGTTGAAAATATCATTTCAGACTTTTCCTTCTCCTCATCACTCACATGCGCATTCTTTAAAGATTGAAGGAGTGACGGGATCGAATCACCGAATTCTCTAACAATCTCTACCATCATTCCCAACTGCACATCATCTGTCTTTTCAATATAATCATCCAGCTCTTCCAGGTTCGTCATGGACCTTATTAGTTTATCCCTAATCCGATCATGATTGTCATTGTGCAGGTTGAGGACATCATAAAGGGATGCGCCATCATCCGCATAGGTATAGGAATTCAAATTCCCTTCAAAGTAGAGGCGTTTTGCGTCTTTATGTTCTTTTATATACAGGATGGCCTTTAGCAGCAAGCCCAGGTTTGTCCTGGCAATTGTAGCCTTTGTCTTTACCCTGGCTGGTTTGCCTTTACCTGTAATAACAACCGGTTCCACTTCCCCCAAATGTCTTTTCCATGAAAGAATTTCGGCAGACAGGCGAGCTATGGACGGACTGAACCGGAAACTTGTGGTTAGGCTGTAGTTGGGGAAATCAACTTTACCCAGCGAGTTCACCGCATGACGCCAGGAATAGATCTGCTGATGGGTATCGCCTACCATAACCTTTGTTGCTTCCTGCTTCAAAAAGACATCCAGCATAGCTGGAGATGCATCCTGGCCCTCATCAAAGAGAATATAATCAAAGGGCAAGCGGGGTTTCGACAACTGGAACATCTTTAAATAAAAATCATGAGTGATCTCTATTTCCTTATTGTACATCTTGCCAAGTAGCAGACGAGTGCCCTGTTCTATCTGGGAGTAAAAGTTGGTAACAAATATTCTTGCCTTTTCTTCAGTAACCAAATCAAGATAATTCAGGTCCTGCACCCTTTCCGCACTGCTATTGCAGAAGTAAGCAATGAATTTGCTGATATGGTTAGCCAGGATGTACTCCCCATGCTTTTCACCATTTCCCTGCAACCCTAACATTTCTGCAATTTCATAGGTCTTGTAGTCTTTCTGGCAAACTGTATATCCTTTACCCTTTACAATATGCCTAAAGGCAAGGGAATGCGCAGTCTCTACCTGTACATTACTTAGTCCCAATTCACTAAAACGCTTTTGGGCTTCCAATCGCACCGATTTGTTGAAGGCCAGGTAAAGGATACGGGACCCTTTTGGCCGGCTGGCGGCATATTGAATAATAGTAGTTGTTTTGCCAGAACCGGCCACGGCATTGATCTTGATATTGCCTGTAGAGCTGATAATAGCTTTTTGTTCATCGGTAAGGTTGGTAGTCTCTTTCTGCACGCTGTAAGTACTTTCGTTAATTGATTTTCAATGGATGCTTCTGGCAACGATTGGACAAACAAAGATCATTACCCCAACCCCATCCTTCTCACTTTCTCTTCCATCAATCTCAAATACTGCTCCTTGAGTGGTTCAGATAGAAAGCTTCTTTGTACGAGGGGAGCTACCTTCGGGATGCGCTGCATCATTTGGTCAATGACCCTGGCCGATCGATTGGATGGGATGCCTAACTTACCTGCAAACTCCATAAAGCTTTCACGGGTATAGGTACCATAACGGAGATAGGCTGGATTATTGGTATCCCCTTCATAAAGACCATCCTGCAAACCGAAGTCGCTATCATCAATATGCAACCTGGTACACATCAGGTCATAGGCGGGAGCCAGGATATAATCCCCATCAGGGCTTTCGATAACAGCAAAATTCTTCAGGTGCGCATCACCGTTGGAAAAAAGATAGTTGAAGAGCACCAGCCGAAAGTATTTCTCCATGGCCAGCGCAGAGGCGGGAACATATCTTTTGATCATCCGGCCGATGTCTTCATAACTGGCGTTATACTTGTAATTCGTCCCTTCCCGCTCTTCTGTCTTACCAAGTAATGTGGCAAAATCCTCTACCTGGTATTTGGTTCCATCCGGCTTGTAATCGAATCGCCTGGTAAGGTAGGCCGGGGCGCCATCATTAAAAAAGATCATGGCATTGGCTGCCGTTTCCAGTCCAAATACCTGCCGCGCTATTTGCATGGTCAGGTGCTCGTTGGCAGGCATATATTCCCGATGCAGCAGATCGCCCGGAACAGGCTTCAACAGGTACTGGCCCTTCCGATCCACCAGTTCAAGTTGGTTCCCAACGAGGGCCAGTGAATATTTCTCCTGCACGCCCGAAATGGAAATACGCTGGCGGTTGCCCTGGAACAGTTTGCCAAACTCCGGATCCTTGTTGGGGGACGGAAAAGGAAGGATATGGCTTACCTTTTTCGTTCTTGAGCCAAACAGCTCCGCCTTGCAGCGGGGACTGTAAGTATCATAACCCGGTTCGAGGGTACCCGGACAACGATCAAGTATCGGCAGCATTATTCGGTAATGGGTTTTACGGTTATGGCCCCAATGGTTTCCTCTTGTGCTATCTGCAGCAGCAGGCTAAAATAGTCCTGCTCATCGATCTTCCATTTCAGGCATTGCAATCGCTTGTTAACGCCTTCGGACAGCAGGTTGGCAAAAAATGGGAACAGGTGGACACTTCTGTATTCCGCAGCCTGCAGCGGCAAGGTAATGCTCACCGGACGTGCCCCTGGCGTTGAAAGGTAGGCCGACAGGTACCGGAAAATATAGGTCCCATCCCGCTTCTCGAGCACAGCCGCCTCGACCCCGTTATAATATACAAGCCCCTTTGTGAGCATACCCTTATTTTACCTGCCTGATGGATAGCTGGACAACCAGGCCAAGCGCATCCGTCACCCTGATCAGGATGGGCAGGCTCTTCCCCTTGCCCCGTTCAATTTCCCTTATCGTGCGCAAGCCTACCCCTGATAATTCCGCCAGATGCTCCTGGGTTATTCCCAGTGTCGCCCGACGCTGCCGGATGATATTGCCAATATGACCTAATTCCTTTTCAGGCATATTTATGCCGGTTTTTATTAAAAATAAATCTTTTACCCGAATAGAACAAGAAAACAGGCATAAATACGCCCATTTTAACGTAAAACCATTCTCAAGCATGATCCAACAATGAAACCGGCAATTTCATGCCCACTTCTATATAAAGTATGCCACTGCCATTGTCTGGAACCGGATAAAAGTTAGCCGGGAAGATCTGAGGGTTTCCATTGACAGTATACCTACCTGAGCCTACAGCTACAGCACGCTTCCAGGCCGGCATTTCCCTGCGTGCAGGATAGACGGATTGACTGCCATTCCCCTCCCTTTATTCCCCTAAGGATAAAAAAACAGAGGGCTATTGACCCTTGAGAAAGCTAATATTCTACGGTATACCTTCCATTTATGCCGGCCATATTGCTTAAATACCAGCAATAAACTGCTAAAAGCAGCAGATATATATTATTTTCCTGCATAAACCAGAACAATTCTGCTATATGAAAAAACATCTACTCCTTTGGCTGGTGTTGGCAATCTGCTGCTCCAGCCTTTCGGCACAGTCTCCCAAAAGGGAATTGCGCGGTGCATGGATCGCCAGCTACCTGGGCATCGACTGGCCCAACCGTAACCAGACGCCAGAAGCCCAGCGGGCTGCCCTGGTCGCCATCCTCGACCACCACAAAGCCACCGGTCTCAATGCCATTTACCTGCAGGTGAGAAGCCAGTGCGATGCGCTCTATCCCAGCACTATCGACCCCTGGTCCAGCGACCTGACCGGCACACAGGGCAAGGCCCCCAACCCCTTGTGGGATCCCCTGCAATTCGCCATCGACGAGTGCCACAAACGCGGCATGGAACTCCATGCCTGGCTCAATCCCTACCGCGCCGTGGGCAATAGCAATAACCTGCCCGGCTTCGCCAGCAACCATATCGCTAAGCTCCATCCCGAATGGCTGATCAGCACGGGCAACCTGCGGACCCTTGATCCCGGTATCCCCGGCGTGAGGGATTATATCAACAGCGTTATTTCGGATATAGTTACCCGTTATGACGTGGATGGCATCCATTTCGATGATTACTTCTATCCTAATGCCAGCTTCAATGACGATGCAACCTATGCGGCTGACCCAAGGGACATCAGCGATCGCGGTGACTGGCGCAGGGATAATGTCAACCTGATGGTGAGCAGGGTAAGCGCCACCATCAAGCAGATCAAGCCCTGGGTGGAATTCGGTATCTCCCCCTCCGGCATCTACCGAAACAGCACCGATCCCGCCGTTGGCTCAGCCACTTCCGGCCTGCAGCACTATTCGCAACTCTATGCCGACAGCCGCAAATGGTTACAGGAAGGCTGGATCGATTACCTCGCCCCGCAGGTGTATTGGTATATCGATCAGCCCGGTGCCAACTACGGCATTGTAACCCCCTGGTGGAACAACAACTCCTATGGAAGGCTGCTCTATATCGGGCTGGCAGGGTATAAAGTGAACGATCCTGCACAGGGAAGCTTCTGGGCCAATCCTTCGCAGATCCCCAACCAGGTAAGGCTAAATCGCTCATTGCCCAATATCTCCGGCCAGGCCGTGTACAATACCAGCAGCCTGCGCAGCACCACCAGGCTGGGTTTCAGGGATTCCCTGCGCCTGGACCTTTACAAGAAACCGGCACTGCATCCAGCCATGCCCTGGATCGACAATACCGCACCTGCTGCTGCTGCCTCCCTGAAAGTGATCAGCTTCGGCACACAATACAATCTGCTGAAATGGAAACAACCAATAGAAGGCAGCGATGAAATGGACAAGGTTCGCCAGTATGCCATCTATCGTTCTACCTCACCTGAGATGGACATCAACAACAGCGAACTGCTCCTTGCCATCACGAACACCAACACTACGAGTTTTGAAGACCGCAGCATAGAACCCGGCACAACCTATTATTACCAGGTTACCGCACTCGACAGGCTCCACAATGAAAGTTCCCCGACCAATGCGGCGAGCTTCCAGCCACCAACCATTCAATGCCCCGACAACCAGGTGATCGAACTCAATGCCAGCTGCAGTGCGGTCGTGCCTGATTTTCTGGCCACCCTGGCGAAAGAAGAGGATGTCACCTATAGCCAGTCGCCCGCCGCAGGGTCAACCATCAATGGCCCGGGTGCTACCACCATCACCCTAACCGCAACAGACCTGGGTGGCAACAGCATCTCGTGCACCTTCCAGCTCACCACTGTTGATGTAACGGCACCGGTGATCAGCGGCCTGCGGCCGAACATTACCGAACTGGCTGTCCCCAACCACCAGCTGCGCACCATCAAGCTCTTCTATGAGGTAACCGATAATTGCGGACATGCTGCCGTGAAGGTTGAGGTCACCAGTAATGAAGAACAGAATGGCCTGGGCGATGGGGATACGGATATTGACTGGGAGATCATTAGCAATGATGAAGTGAAGCTTAGGGCGGAACGTTCAGGAACGGGGACCGGCCGCGTGTATACCATCAGCGTAACCACTACGGATGCATCAGGAAATTCCAGTACCGCCAGCACAACCGTTACGGTTCCATTGTCCGCGGGCATTGCGACAGCGGAAGCACATAAGACAGTTGCCGCACCATTGGCAAACAATAATGTGCCCAACTGGATCAAGGTATTGCCTAACCCATCTTCAACCGAATTCACCCTTCAACTGACCGGAAATGGTAACCAAAGAGTGGATATCCGCATGGTGGATAACCTTGGAAGGGTAATGGAAAAGAGAAATGGCCTCAGCGACAATACCCAGATCAGGTTTGGCGCCGCTTATCGCCCCGGCATCTATTACCTAGAACTGCAAAGAGGAAAGGAAAAGCAGGTGATCAAACTCATCAAACAATAAAAAATATAAGGGGCTGGTTTCAGCCCCTTATATTTTCCTTCACTGCTCGCAATACATTATTGCAATGGCTTTTGATGATCCAAATGCTGGCAGGTAGCTTATTCAGCTAACAGGCTTTGATACAAAGCATTTACCGCCTCCCTGATCACCGCATTATAGCCCTCCGCATATGTGGGATCACAGCCATTGCTGATCACCACGATCCCGGACTTCTTTTTGGGGTCAAAGAACATGGCACTGAAGAGTCCATAGGCCGAACCCGTATGGCCCACCAATTCCACGCCCGGTACCAGGTTATTGGCCTTATGCAAGGCGAGTCCATATTCTTCATCCGCAGAAAGCGGTGTTTGCATCAGGACCGAGCTCTTCTTCTTCATGATCCGCTTCCCATTGCCCTTGCCCCAGTTCATGTGCATCATCATGTAGCGGGCAAGATCCGGCGCAGAGATCTTCATTCCACCTGTAGGTGAAAAGACAGGGGTACTATAGCCCATCACATAGTTGGCGATCTCTTCCCGCCTGGGCGCATAGGCCCCGGGGGAGGGAATGAATCTTGCCGAATCGACCCTGTACTCATAGATCGTAGCAAATCGGGAAGCATCGAGGGAATCCACACAATAGCCGCCATATAACCCAAGTGGGTCAAGGATATGATGCTTAACATATTGGTCGAAACGTTCCCCTGAGAACTTTTCAATAATGGTCCCCACCATATTGAAGTTCAGGTTGCAGTACTGGTAACCATTGCCCGGTGCATAGTCATTGTAACACTTCGCCCAATTGGGGTTCTTCGCGGGGTTGATGGCATCGAGTGTAAAATACCCCTGGCTGTCGTTGATGGAAGAACGGTGCGACAAGGCATGGCGAAGGGTGATCACCACATCGGGATACTTCGGGTTACGCACCGTGAATCCCACCAGTTTGCTGAGGTCATCATCCAATGAAAGCCTGCCCTTCTCTACCAGCTGCATGATGGCTGTTGCGGAAAAGGATTTGGAGATGGAAGCGATCCGGAAAATACAATCATCTGTCAGGGGTGTTTGCGCCTCCAGGTTCTTGTAGCCAACAGAATTCGTATAGACCAGCTGGTTATGCCTGACCACCGCTACGGACAGACCGGCTACCTTGCGCTGCCGGAGGATGGCCTGCAAGGCCGAATCCGCCCGGTCTTTCTGGGCGATGGAAGAAATGGCGATGGGTAAGGAAAGAACTAGCAGTACCAATCCTTTGAATAAGCTTGCTTTCATGTTGGGGTCAAGTAATTTATTGACCAATCTACTTAATCTGTACGAACTGTGTTCAGTCCATTCATCCACTTCCTTGCGGGGAAAGTCCTGGATGGCTCACCTATCCTCTATCACCATGCCGCCTTCCCACCCTATCTGAACCCGACTACGCTTCGTTAGGCCAGGCGGACTTTTAAAGAGGAATTATTTTCCTTACTCTCCAAAAATCACTTTCTTCGACCCATGAAGAAGGGAATTGCCCATACTACCGAGGAAGCCATTCAACCCGTAGCAACGGAAGCCTACCTGCCGGGCTTGTCCGTGGACAATGTGATCTTTGGTTTTCATGCCGACCAGCTGAAGGTATTGCTGCTGGAGTGCAGGAACCGGAAGGACTGGATGCTGCCCGGAGGCTATATCCGCAAGGACGAATCGGTGGATGATGCCGCCAAGCGGGTATTGCAGGACCGCAGCGGTCTGAAGAATGTTTACCTGCAGCAGTTCAGCGTCTTTGGCGAAACCCGCCGCACGAAGGAATCGGTGATGCGCAGTGCCATGAAATCGCTGGACATCACCTTTAAGGACGGCGACTGGTTCAACCAGCGGTATGTAACGATCGGCTATTATGCACTGGTAGAATTTGAAAAGGTAAAACCCACACCTGATACTTTCTCTGTGTCCTGTGCCTGGTTCGACCTGAACGCCCTTCCGACCATGATCTTCGACCATAAGGAGATCGTGGAGCAGGCCCTTGTGGCATTGCGCCAGCACCTGCATTACAAGCCTATCGGCTACAGCCTCCTTCCTTCCACCTTTACGATGAAGAGCCTGCAGGCCATTTACGAGACCATCCTGCAGCGCAAGCTCGACCGCTCCAATTTCAACCGCAAAATGCTCTCGCTGGGCATCCTGGAAAAAAAGGAAAAGCTCTTTACCGGCGCGGCACACAAGGCCCCCTACCAATACAGTTTCAATAAGAAGGAATATTTCAGGTTGCTGAAGGAAGGCTTCGGTATGCCGTTCTGATCCTGCGACTGGATGGAAAGTTGCAGCTTGGTGTTCATTGGTGCGCTCTTCGACTATCATTTTAACCCCATCAGGGTCTCCTGAAAGGGCTACCGTGTACCCACATCTTTTCACTAACTTTATACCCCCAGCGGGGTCTCCCGAAGGGGACCCCGATGTATAAAAGGCGAAATATTAATGCATCCAACAGTTAAGCTAATCTTTCAACTACCCGTTGGTCATCAAACACAACGGGGGCGACGGGAGGTGTTAAATCTTTCAATCCCATACTGGTATTCTTAAAGCGTCACCGATGAATTTTCAACCTACTATTCATCAGGGTCCCCTGCGGGAGACCCTGATGAGGTTAGAGAATAACCCACAACTTCACATCTCCACACCTGCCCTTTTAACCCCAGCGGGGTCTCCCGAAGGGGACCCCGATGTATAAAAGACGAAATATTTCTAACAGCTAAGCTCATCTTCCAACAACCCGTTGGTCATCAAACACAACGGGGGCGACGGGAGGTGTTAAATCTTTCAACCCCATACTGGTATTCTTAAAGAGTCACCGATGAATTTTCAACCTACTATTCATCAGGGTCCCCTGCGGGAGACCCTGCTGAGGTTAGATGAATAGTAGGGTGGAAGAGCATCGGGGTCCCCTCCGGCCGCGCCCGCTGAGGTTAGAGAATAATCCACATTTCCACATCTCCACACCTGCCCTCGTAGCGAAGCGAAGGGGGTCTCCACATCTCCACACCTTCCCTCGTAGCGAAGCGAAGGGGGTCTCCACATCTCCACACCTTCCCTCGTAGCGAAGCGGAGAGGGTCTTCACACCTTCTTTCCTTATGGCTTCGGCTCCACTCCAACCTGTAAGGTAAAACTGGCCTTCTCCTTGCGCCGGGCCGCACTCCGCATCATATAGACCCTGATGGTGTATTCGCCGGATTCCGTAAGCTCCCCTGAATACTGCAACCCATTGATGGACGCATTATAGATCGCCACATCCTGCGAACCGGGCGGCAGGATATTGTAATACGTGCTGGTATGTTTGGTCACCATGGAAACCGTCAATTGCTGGCCCTTCTCCGCCTTGAGCGTATAATCGATATACTGGTATCCCTTGATGCTGCCGGAAAGGGTTATGGCCGACTTTCCCGGCTCAAACCGGATAACATTGACCTGTCGGTCAGTATCGGACTGCGCCAGGACAGTCCTTCCCAAACCCAGGAGCAAACAAATACAAAGCAGGAGGCGGGCAAAAGGTTTCATGGTGGTTGTTTTACCGTATTAAGCTACGAAACCGGGCAGGTTCTATAAAATATTTTTATCATATATGAAGGCTTCCAGCCTGACTCATTCCCAGGATGCAGGACAATTCCCTGTCCGGACAAGCATTAGCTGGTTACTTTTGCGGCATGGAATATTTCGCCCGGCTGCAACAGTTATTGAACAAGGAAAAGGAAGAAGACAAACGTTCCTATGAAGCCATTACCCTGAACATGCCCGTTACGGAAAGAAGGGAGAATGGCATGTGCTGGTACCCCATCGCCATCCGCGAATCGGAGATCGGCAAGGGCGATTACCTCACCATTGAAGTGGAACGCACTACCAACCAGGAGATCCTGCACCAATTTCGGTTTGGCATGACCGTGGCATTGTTCTCCCAGCATGATAGCCGCAACAACCGCTTGGAAGGAACCCTGACCCATACCAGCGGCAACCGGATGAAGATCGCACTCAGGGTGGATGACCTGCCCGACTGGAGCCGCGATGGCAAACTGGGAGTGGATGTGGTCTTCGATGAGAACAGCTATACCGAAATGGAGCTGGCCCTGAAGCACGCGCCCTCCCTTGCTGAAAAATCCGATACCGGCAAACTGATCCGCATCCTGACCGGTACAGCCCAACCTACCTTCCATGAGTTGCGGGAAGAAGAGCGGGGCTTGCTGAATGCCGCCAGGGACTTGAATCCATCACAACTGGATGCCATCCGGAAGATCCTTTCCGCGCAGGAACTGGCCATCGTGCATGGCCCTCCCGGCACAGGTAAGACGACCACGCTGGTGCAGGCCATCAAACTATTGGTCAGGCAGAAGGGCGGACCGGTACTGGTATGCGCTCCCAGCAATGCTGCCGTTGACCTGTTGAGTGAGCGGCTCGACAGGGAGGGATTGAATGTAGTCAGGGTAGGCAACCCGGCCAGGGTGAACGAGAAGCAGGAAGCCCTCACCCTCGACCACCGGATCACACAGCATCCTTCGAGCAAGGAGATCAAAAGACTGAAAAAGCAGTCGGCCGAATATGTTGACCTCGCGCACAGGTATAAACGAAGTTTCGGTGCGGCCGAAAGGGAACAGCGCAAAGCCTTGTTTGCAGAAGCACGGAAGCTGAGGCAGGAGATCGAACAGACAGAAAAATACATTACCGATGCCATCATCGGGAAGGCAGAAGTGATTACGGCCACACTGGTAGGGGCCGCGCATTATTCGATCCGTCACCTGAAATACCAAACCGTTGTTATAGATGAGGCTGCACAGGCCTTGGAGCCTGCCTGCTGGATTCCCATCCTGAAGGCCCAACGACTGGTGATGGCAGGTGACCATTGCCAACTACCGCCCACCATCCGTTCAGAAGAAGCGGCCAGGGGCGGTCTAGCCGAAACCCTGATGGAGAAAGCCGTGAAGCTTTACCCGGAAGCCGTAACAATGCTGGATACGCAATACCGCATGAACGAAAAGATCGCCGCCTTCCCTTCGCGCGAGTTCTACGCTGGGAAACTGCATGCAGATCCCTCCGTGGCCAACTGGCAATTGGCAGACGGGGATGCGCCCTTATTGTTCATTGATACCGCGGGTTGTGGCTTTGAAGAAAGCAGGGAAGGCAATGGCATAGCCAATCCGGAAGAAGCCCAGTTCACCAACAAACAGGTAGCGCGACTGCAGGAACAACTACATGATCAATTTGACCAGGAAGCCCTACCCACCATCGGCGTGATCTCTCCCTATCGCCACCAGGTGGAATTGTTGAAAGAGCTGATCAGTCCTGCCCCCAATATCACGGTGAATACCATCGATAGTTTCCAGGGCCAGGAAAGGGATATCATTTTTATCAGCCTTACCAGGAGCAATGCCGAAAGCACCATCGGCTTCCTCTCGGAAGTGCGGCGGATGAATGTGGCCATGACCAGGGCCCGCAAAAGGCTGGTGATGATCGGCGACAGTGCCACCTTATCGGGGTTCCCCTTCTATGCAGACCTGATCGCCTATGCGCAGGAAGAGGAAGGCTACAAGAGTGCCTGGGAATTCATGATCGATTAAGGCAGGAAGTCCTGCTTCCTGATCTCATACACGAAGTTGGTCCGCGAGGGTTCGTTGTAATAGGCCACTTCGATCCTATCGATTTGTCTGGCCCCGATCTTCTCGATGGATTTCTGCGACCGGAAATTATTGACCCCGATATGGAAGAGCACACGGTCAACATAACGGAAGGCATGTTCCAGCATCAAGTGTTTCAGCTGTTTGTTGTATTGCTTTCCCCACCAGTCGCGACCGATAAAGGTATACCCGATCAACACCGTACCATTGGTTTCATCGAGGTCATAAAAGCGGCTGCAGCCAATGACGGCATTTGTTTGGCGGTCCAGTACCAGCAAGGCCCCGCCCGATTCCATGGCGCCTTTGAAATAGCCCCTGAACACCGGTTCCTGCCAGCGATCGGGATTGGGGTGTTGCTCCCAGAGCAGGGGATCGGAGGCCACCGCATAGAGGGCCTCGAAATCAGTTTCCTTCAAGGGGACCAAACGCAGGAATTCATTCTCCAGAACGGGTTGCAAATCAAAAGGCATGTGGCAATGGTATTGAGCAGGCCAAATTAACCAATTCTGCCAGAATCGGGTAAAAGCTAAATGGCTACCAGTTGGTAGCAGGCTTCCACTCCGGAGCCATAAAAGTCCTTCCTGAACCACGATTACTTGAAGATATGAAGTAGATTCGTAATACATCATCGGACCATGCCCCGTCCTGCTTTAACCATCTCCCTTTGCCTGGCCATAAGCCTGGTGAGCCTGTGTACCCTTGCGCAGCCTGCTGTAACGGATACGGCTAGCCGATCCCACAGGTTGGGCAAGATCGAATACATGAGCCATTACATCATCCTGAAGCTATCCCAGAACACCGACCTCGAGACCTTTGCGGTCAAGTCGAACCAACAGGATATTAACCTGAGTCCGAATGCCAACAGCGTAACCCGACTGAGTGTCAACTATCGCTGGCTATCCTTCAGTTATGGGTTCATCGCCAAGTTCCTGCCGGGCAATGATGATGACGCCATCCGGGGGAAGACCAAGGGCAAAAGCTTTGGCCTGAACATGAATTTCAAGCGGTGGTTGCAGGAGTTCTCCTATTCCCGGACCCAGGGCTATTACCTGGAGAACACGAAGGACTTTGATCCCGGCTGGCAGGAAGGGGATCCCTATTTACAAGCCCCCGAGCTGGTGTATAAGAACTTCCAGGGCATCACGGCCTACAAGTTCAATCCGGACTTTTCCATCAATGCGTTGGCCACGCAAACCGAAAGGCAAACCCAGAGTGCCGGGAGCTTTATCCCCCAGCTGCTCTACCGGTACTATATAACCGATAACAAGGTAGAATTGGGTCCAGGTGGTTCCTCACAGAGGGCCCAAAACCTGGAATTGGTATTGGGGGCAGGGTATTACCACAGTTTTGTGCTAAAGGAAAAGTTTTACCTGGCGGCCGGCCTCACGCCGGGCATAGGTTATGTGCATACCTGGCTCACCACCCGATTCTATGATGAGGACTCCCAACAATCGGCCCAGGACAATTTCATCTTCCGGCTGGATGGTAGGGCCGGGATAGGCTACAATGGCAGGAGGTTATTTGCCGGCCTGTATGGCAGGTTATCGGCCGCTTCCTTTAAACAGCAGAACACCACGGTGATCACGGAGAATGCCAGGAGTTCAGTACAGCTCTTCCTCGGATACCGACTGCATTCCCCCAAATGGCTGAAGGAAGAAGTGGATAAGGCAGAAAAGCTCATGCCCATCAAATAGGTGGTGATCCGGTACCATATTTCATTACAATAGGACAGCGATCTTGGGTCTATTCAATCGGAAAGATGGACGATAAAAAAGGCATACCATACTCAGCACTTCCTTGCCCTCCACTATACCATTCCTGCTTCACACAACCACCTACCCAAAACCACTCCCGTGTTTTCACGGAAAATAGTGATGAGGGTAAAATAGAAGTATTCAATCCTTGCACCAAACCAAAGCCCTGATTAAATTAGAGTCACCTTAATGCTCCATCCCTTGGGACTGAGCAGGCGAAGCCATGCCAGCAATTATTATCCTGAGACATTTCGGGAGGCTGCGGCATATAACATGGGTATTTATGCCATGGCGGGCTTTCGATCAAGGGCTCAGCATTCAGAAATATAATTAACATTAGAATAAATCATCAACCAGAGTAACACGGGGACCGCCCCGGCACCAATCCCTTAACGTTAGTGCACATCATAAACAGTCACCTTGAAAGGAAAAAAAATCAGAGGACTCGCAAGAAGAAGGAAAGCTATTATTAAATGGTTCGAATCAAACGAGCTAATAAATTTTAATGTTTTAGAAAAGCACAATTACTATTATACAAAGGCCAAGATTGCTCCTTGGTCAGACTTATACAATCATCAACAATACCCTGCTGGTTATCGAATAATGCTGTTCTCAATGCTACTAAACCTCTTATCTACATGGAAAGCACAGTTGGACCAGAAAGATTATGAGTACAGGTTAGAAGTTTGGCTGTTTTGGCCAAATTTTATTGAATCGCAAGTCGTAGCATCAATAGGCGAAAGACAACTTCATTATAAGAATCTTTTTAAACCAACTGACAAACAAAAGCAGTTCCCTTTTAATTTATTTGCAAGTGAAGCAAAAAACATCAATTCAATTGAGTGGTTCCATAGTGAAAATTACGATTACTTCTGGGAAAGTGATTTTGAGGAATCAGAAAGAAATGGCAGGTTTTATAATAGATTAATTCAGAATAATCAATTCAACTTGGTTGCTAATTCAGAAGGAGAACCAGAAAAGCTGCTTTATATAAAAAGGGGAGATGTGTGGGTAGGACAACTCAAATGACGTGCGCTAACATAGGCTTCATGCAATACAGGCTGAAGTATTAAATTCAACAACAAATCACTATTTTATTGCAGAATATAGGCTAGGCAGCTGGATCCAAAATTACTGTACTGCATAAAGCCTTTTAACGTTAGTGCACATCATAAACAGTCACCTTGAAAGGAAAAAAAATCAGAGGACTCGCAAGAAGAAGGAAAGCTATTATTAAATGGTTCGAATCAAACGAGCTAATAAATTTTAATGTTTTAGAAAAGCACAATTACTATTATACAAAGGCCAAGATTGCTCCTTGGTCAAACTTATACAATCATCAACAATACCCTGCTGGTTATCGAATAATGCTGTTCTCAATGCTACTAAACCTCTTATCTTCATGGAAAGCACAGTTGGACCAGAAAGATTATGAGTACAGGTTAGAAGTTTGGCTGCTTTGGCCAAATTTTATTGAATCGCAAGTCGTAGCATCAATAGGCGAAAGACAACTTCATTATAAGAATCTTTTTAAACCAACTGACAAACAAAAGCAGTTCCCTCTTAATTTATTTGCAAGTGAAGCAAAAAACATCAATTCAATTGAGTGGTTCCATAGTGAAAATTACGATTACTTCTGGGAAAGTGATTTTGAGGAATCAGAAAGAAATGGCAGGTTTTATAATAGATTAATTCAGAATAATCAATTCAACTTGGTTGCTAATTCAGAAGGAGAACCAGAAAAGATGCTTTATATAAAAAGGGGAGATGTGTGGGTAGGACAACTCAAATGACGTGCGCTAACATAGGCTTCATGCAATACAGGCTGAAGTATTAAATTCAACAACAAATCACTATTTTATTGCAGAATATAGGCTAGGCAGCTGGATCCAGAATTCATGTACTGCATAAAACCTTTTAACGTGGTGGTAATTTTTTTCGGACACCGTATGTAATTTGACGAGCCGTATCATCTTGACAAAAAATCATGACTAAGTATATTTCAGTTTGTTTCTTTTTGTTGACACTTTGCTCATTCAGACTTTTCGCCAGTCCTCAAATGCCAGACTACATTATTTTCAAGGGCGACACTATTGCGACTTACAACTTGATTTTAGAGCAGTATTTACAAAGACATGAGACTACAAAAACTGAACAGTTATTTGATTTAAGCTTTAGAAATAGCCCAGACGGAAATTTTTCATTCAATTGCTGGAGAGGTTATCAGGCAATATATAAAATTGACAATGACAGCCTTTTTCTTGTGGAAATAATAAATTGTGGGGAGCGAAGAAACGGCAGTATAGATAAAGTGGCTTCAAAAAAAAAGATGAAGGAAGTTTTTGGTACCAACCTCATTAATGATAGAGTATACATCAACTGGTTTTCAGGCGACATAAATTTTCCATTGACCAATAAAGTATTAAGGTGGGACGGAGTTTTTTATAAAATTTACGAAAAAGAAACAGTTATAAATATTGCTTTCGGCAAGATTTTAAACACAGAAGATGTTGAGAATTACGTTGACAATCCAAGAGCTATTGACAGAAAAGATAAGGACAAAGTATCAGACATTTTGTTCAAGAAAATTTCAAAAGCAAAATGGATTAACATTGACAGCATTAATTGCTCTGAAAAATATTTAGTAACAATTGGCAGTGATGGAAAGGTTTCAAAAGTAACAATGCTTGGATACCAATCACAAGACACAATTGACAAATACTGGGAAAGGAATGAATATGACTATTGTCTTAGCCCCTTAGAAGCCTGGACAAAAATTGTAAATCAATTTAGTCACA
This sequence comes from Flavihumibacter rivuli, assembly GCF_018595685.2. Taxonomy (NCBI): domain Bacteria; kingdom Pseudomonadati; phylum Bacteroidota; class Chitinophagia; order Chitinophagales; family Chitinophagaceae; genus Flavihumibacter; species Flavihumibacter rivuli. The sequence continues at coordinate 3,559,597 of NZ_CP092334.1, read as the reverse complement.
GTAAATTTAAGGAACATGGCAAAAACAAAACGTCAATTTACACCTGAAGAGAAGTATAGCATTCTTCAAGAAGCTGAACGGGAAGGTGTAACAGAAACAGCCCGCAAATACAATCTTGCGCATTCGGTACTTAACTATTGGAAGAGGAAGTACCTGGTAAAAGGCAAAGACGGCTTAAAGCCGGGATACAAAAAGGTTGATCCACTGGTACGCTCCCTGGAGGAAGAGAATGCACGTTTAAAAAAGATCATTGCTAACCAGGCACTCGAACTGGAATTTAAAACCGAGCTTTTAAAAAAAAGCGATGCCCATTACCGGAAAGCAGGCAAATGATAGCACGTTACAAAAACAGGGTAAGTATTGAGCAGCTTTGTCAATGGGCCTGCGTAGCCAGGAGCAGCTTGTATTATCAGTCCCATCCCGGAGAAAGGGGCATGAAGCCCAGCAGCCATACCATCGTAGGAAATAATAGCCTGGTTGAAAACAGCCTGGTGGTAGAGCAGATCCGGGCAGTTGTTTCGATGGACTACTGCGTGTATGGGTACCGGAAAGTGACCGAGAGCCTGCGCGATATGGAATACCTGATCAATCATAAGAAGGTGTATCGCTTAATGAAAGAACATCATTTGCTATGTGGTGCTCGAATAAAAGTGCAGGGCAAAAGAAAATGGGTACAGCATAGACGTATTGAAGCCAGGTACCCAATGGAATATTTGTGCCTGGATATCAAATACGTTTGGGTACAGGGTGAAAACCGGTGGTATTACCAACTGGCTATTATGGATGTTTTCAGTCGCCGGATCCTGTGCTGGATTTTTCAACGAAGTGTTCGCCAGACGGATGTCATTGCCCTGATGCGCTGGCTGGACCTTCGATTCGGACTGAAGGGCGTCATCATACGAAATGATAACGGTTCCCAATTTGTTGCAAATAAGGTTCGAGCCGCACTAAAAGCACTGGAAGCACAGCAAGAGTTTACACATGTTGCCACTCCGGAGGAAAATGCTTACATCGAAGCGTTTCATTCCATTCAGCAAAGCGAGCTGATTGACCGGCATTCCTTTTCCAGTTTTTATGATGCAAAGCAGCACATAGAGAAGTACATGCACTGGTATAACGTTAAGCGCAAACACGGGGCTATCGGCTTCCTCACACCAATGCAAAAATGGGCACAAGGTATGTCCTTGTCAGCTGTTAGGCCACAACTTGCGCCGGGGACGGTGGGCTTGTCAAGGCCGGACAGCGAGGGTATGCGGACGGCGTCCGCTTTGTATAGCCTTGACCAGCACACCGAACCGGCCTATCTTTGCCTTACGGATGACCAGGACATCAACGAATCAGTAGCAAACCATTTTGAAAAATCTGTCCAGTTTATAGGGGGTTAAGACAATAGAATTCCTTCCGCCCGGAACAACTGCCTGGCTTTTTGATAAAGTTAAATATTAAGAACTAAAGCTGGGCTTTAGTCGTAAAGCCCCGAACCATCGCACAGCAGAATTACCGCTGAGGATTGCTCCAATGTCAAGCCCCAATATTGGCAATAACCATGTTGTATGCCGTATATCCTATCATGATGGCTTTGTTTTTACCTGTCCTTTGAAGCGTTTTGCAGTGATAATTACGATATAGCGTTTGGGATATGCATTGTCCATTAGAAACTTGCCGTCTTCTTTATCAATCATGTCTAATGACTTAAAGTTTTTGTCAGTTAATAGAAACAACGTCCCGGTCGCAGAACTGTCAGATAAAGCTTGTCCATTTAAAATATATTGTACTGTAGTATCAGCAATCGGTGTCGGAATTAGTTGTTTATACTTCTCTGATTTTGTGCTCAAGAAATTCCAGTAACTCTGTTTTGCTGATTTAATTGTAGTCACATAAATACCTCCGTCAACTCCTTTGTCACCAAGCAGCTTCTTTGCTTTTTTAGGTTTAACAATGCTAATATTTGAAATGTCAAACTGATTGAGAGCTTGAAATGCAGTCATATCAACTTCAGTGCTGTCAATAAATAGAACAGGGTTTTGTCCCATTTTTTTCATTGCATTTTTTGGAAGTTGTCCAAAAAAAGTCGCTGTCAATAAAAGGAGTATGATAATTGTGAAAGCTGTTCGCATTGATGGTTTGTTATGGCATACAACGTTAAGGGATTGGTGCCGGGGCGGTTCCCGTGTTACCCTGGCTGATGATTTATGCTGTTGTCAAATATAGTTCCGAATGCTGAGCTTTTGATAGAAAGCCCGCCATGGCACCAATACCCCTGTTATGTGCCGCTATTCTTTCGCTTTCGGTCAAACAATACTTTAGTGGAGTCCCAATTCACTTTGTCTGGATAATAGAACTTTTGCTTTCTTTTATAGTCAAGTACAACGTTCTCTTCAAAAGTCGTTTTTCTCACCAAATAAGCAATGTCGTTTAATGTGTCGGTCAAAATGTTCATTAGTGGTATAAGACTTTTTGACTTAATTGTATCTGTCAGGCCAATTACTGTTACACTTCTAAAAGCCGCATCTGCTTTTAGCACGTTTTGTTCAACAAAGCTTTTAACACCGTCCGCTGGTATACTTATTATTTTGTCAGGATTTAGATTAATAAAAATCGGAGCATTACTGTCAAAGTCAATAACTCTTATTGGCTTTTTATCTCTGTCGTAGAAATGCTGATAAAAATAAATTGCGCCAGTTGAATCAAAAATAAAATTGAAGCATCCGTAATAAGCATAAGGACTTAACGGCGGTGGCGGCGGCTCTTTTGGGTCTGTAGCCTTGCCTATCTCTGGTATAGCTAAACTTATTTCTTTATCGTTTGTCCTGCATGAACATCCCAAACAAATTATTAGGCATAAAAGCCATATTCTTTCCACTGTCATTTTTATATAGGATGCACAGTTAGTAGGTTTCCATATAGTGGCACATAACGAGCTGGGCTTTATGCAGGTTGGGAATTGTTATTCGTCCGCCCACAACCGCTGCTGATTGAAAATATAAAGTTGAATTTAATAATTAAAGTTGAATGTTGTTTGTCCTGCCCGAACCACAGCCTGGATTTGCAATTAGCTGATGTTTGCTGGTCACGCGCAACTTGCATAAAACCCAATGTTACCTGCATGGGCAATTATTCTGTCAGCCGTTTCAAATTTGTCAACTCTTTTTCGTTTGAGTCTTGTGTCAATCTACAAATGTCCGTATAGAACTTGTTTGCAATTGTAACTTCAGTCAGTTTACGTTTTACTTTTCTTTTTTTGTTTCGAAGTTTTATGATTTTCTCTTTCCATGCTTCAGCAAAAACAATATAATCTTTACCAACTTCAAATTCATAGCCACAGTCACCTCCGCCAAAACCTGTCACAATTTGAATTGTGTCGCTTGTGATTTTTGTTGCCTTGAATTTTGTGTCAACAACAAGAGTGAAAACTTTGTATTTGCGAATTAAATAACCTGATTGCTTTGGGTCAAACTTTAGTCCTGCTACAGAATAAGCTGTAGTGTCATAATAGTCAAAGTTTGTCACGGAAATAATTTTCCCTTTAACTGCAATGTCTGCAAAGTTTAACACGTTTTCTGTTGTCTGTTTGTCTTTGCCAATACAAGTACAAGCAAAAGTTGGTGTCGTTAAGTGTGTCAAAATAACAACTGAAAGTATTGCAAATGTATGTTTGAAGTTTAGTGTCATGCCTTGCAGGTAACGGCCAGGTATTGCTTTGCAGGTGGGGAAATAGGATTCCGTCTGCCCATAACTGCTGCCGATTGAAATTATTTAGCTGAAGTTATTAACTAAAGTTAATAGTTGCTGTGTCTGCCCGGAACCGAAGATGAATAGCGCACAACCGCCTATTAAGCGTTCGTCCGCCCCACTTGCAGCAATACGAATGTTGTACGCCGCTTTTAGTTAATTTGATTTAGAACTGCTAACATTTTATTTAACTTCAATTCCCGTTCAATTTTATATGTGTCACCCCAAAGCGAAAGTATTTCCGGCATGAGTTGACGCTTGATTGCAATGATAGCCGTTTCCTTAAAACTAGAATAAATAGTTCCTTCTAAATAAAATTGTCCAAAAGCGATTGAAATAATTGCTGCGTCAATGCCCGACATATAACGACTACTTAACTCACTTTCCTTTAAATATGGAGTCAATTTATTTATATCTGTTTCATAAATGTCAAATTTTGGATATCCCCATTTATTTATTTGATCAAATAAGAAATCTGCTGGGTCATCATTTATGTGATTTGTTCTCCAGTCTTTAAAGCCGGCATATGTATCTGCTCCATCGTCATTACCAAAAGGTCCGGTTTCGTCAATAGGGCTGAAATAAAAATCTTCTTTCAATAATACTTTGGCTTTTGGATGAGCTTTGTCAAAAGTGGGTGAATAGTCTGACATATTTTTTGTTTGCTTTTGGGTAGTGGTAATTTTAGGAATGCCAGTACCTTTTTGCGACTTGTCTTTTGTCTGTCCGCAAGCAGTTAAAGTAAAAAGTAAGTATGCTAAAATTTGAGGTCTCATAAAGTGGCGTACAACGTACATGCATTGGTGTAGGCGCGGCATTTATTCTATGCTGCTTGACCAAATGCTGATCGTCTATAAATAGCTGATTAATTAATTCAAATTTTCAGTAGGACCACTGTCGCCGCAACTACAGCTGATCAGTGAAATTATCGCCAAAGCGTATTACGTCCGCCGTGCTTACACTAATGCAATTGTTGTAGGCAGTATTTGAATTTAAATGAATAATTCAATTAAAAATGTCCAGATAAAATAGGTCATAATTAATAGGCCATTGGAAAACAACTTATCAATTGTCCGAGTATGACTAATCAATGACTTCTCATATATTTCTCGAGCAAGTACTTTATCATAGTATATAAATACTAAATAGTCTGGATTAATATAACCATCCCTGAAACTTTTAGAATATCTCCACAAAAATATTTTATCGAATAAATATGCCAATACTAACCAAATGAAAGAAGGAAGGAGAAGTACTAATTTGAGTTTATTTTCAATTTGATCAGTAAAATAATATAAAATTCCAGTTAGTGATAATAGAATAAACAACCACATAGAGTAATTACGTTTCTTCCAAATTTCTTGAGTTCGAAAAAAATATAAATAAATTGGAAACAATGAAAGAACTAATATCACTATCGTCTTCAAAGTCATTATTTGCTTATTTATAGTGTCTTGGTGCCGAACAGAGGGTATTAATATTGCCTACAACGCGTTTATTTATGTAATTAAGCGCTGGGTTTGGACTAAAATTATTGCTTGGAAATCAAATTGTTATGGTTATACAAAACACATTTACCTAGCATCAATACACAATGATCATTTAAAATTAATTAAGCAGAATGATCAGGGATAAATACCCTCTTTTCAATTAACGACCCAATGTACACGCCTTCTAATGAAGCAAAACACGGTTCATAAAACTAATGTTAACACCACCAAAAGACCTCAAATAACCTGGTTTAGGCCTGTAGCGGGGAAAAATTGGATACATACACAGTCCATAAAAAACATTCAAAAAAAACCTCCCCCTAACCACCATTACCCAAAGCTTCGCCCCCTCACCCCCAGAAGGATAAGTTTAACAGCCCACTTAAAATAACAAGCGGCCCTCAATATTGCAAGTGGAAAAATCCAAGTTCTGGCTCTTTTAACATTTGGCAGGATCCCATACTTACGGATTTGCTCAACCCGGGGAAACCTTAATGGAAAAGGGTAATGGGATGAAGTAGGCTTATGCCGGGGGATAGGTGCCGGGGGAATCCATGTGTTTCCCCGCATGATGAATTATCCTCTTGTCCAGTATAGTTCCCAATACTGGGACTTGACTCTAAATCCCGCCTTGGTACCAATAAAATAAGCCCCCCATAAATCAGACAGCATTTTGGCAGATTAAATGCCTATTTTTTGTCATTATTCCCCATTCTACCGGAGTAATATTATTCCAGGATACATGCGGTCTTCGATTATTATATTCGTCCACCTATTCACCTGTAAAGTCCCGGATCTGATCCAGGTCAAAGAAGATAAATGCATCCAGTATTGCTTCCCGGTAAAGTCGGTTGAAGCGTTCAATATAACGAAAAGGGCTTTATGCAGTCCAGGATTTCCGTGTTAATGTAGTCCGCCTCGTCCTGAAACACTTTATGAAACTTTGAGAATAGTTCTATTTTAGGCTTTTCTTCTTTCATGTCTTTTCAGCATTGCCACTAACGTGGAGGGCTTGCCGATGTACCGGACTTGCCATTCCTATAAATTCCGCTGATATTGACCCCCGTATTCCGGGGCAAACTGACCCCACCCTTGATAGTTAGCTGAGGTACTGTAAGACAAAGAGCGGTGGGTTGCTATTCAAATTTAAATAGGCTATAGTTTTTCCGGTTATTTTTTTCTCCTCAGTGATTCCCCTTTCAGGTCTATGCGATGTGCGCTGGCTGTCAATCTGTCCATTATGGCATCCGCTACGGTAGGTTCATTGATGTATTCATACCAGGCGCTTACAGGTAGCTGTGAGGTAACAATAGTGGATCTTCTCCCATGGCGTTCTTCCAGGATTTGTAAAAGGGCCAGCTTGATGTCCTGCTGCATGGGTTGTAAGCCAAAGTCATCGAGTATGATCAGCGACTGGCGTTCCAGGTGGTTCAATAGTTTCAAGTAAGTACCGTCCAGTTTGGACAGGGTTATTTTCTCTATAAAACGATTCATGCTCAGGTAAATGGTCTTGTGTCCCTGTAAACATGCCTGGTGGCCGAGAGCGCAGGCGAGGTAGGATTTTCCACAGCCTGTCGCCCCTGTTACCAGGATATTGTCCCCGTTTTTCAGGTACTGCCCTTCGAGCAGTGTAGTGAGCTGCTGCTTGGTCAGGTTCCTTGCTGCGGAGCAGTTGATCTGTTCCGGTATGGCCTGCAGCCTTAGCTTAGCCAGTTTAAGATAGTAGGCTGTCTTTTCCTGGCGGCGGTAGAGCTGTTCATGCTGGAGCAGGTGTGCCACCAGTTCATGTGATTCCAGTTGCTGATGCAAGGGCAGCTCCAGTTGTTGCTGGTAAGTTTGGGCCATACCCATTAAACGGAGCTCTTTCATCTGTTCCAATGTGGATGTTGTGTTCATTGCTAATGATAGGTTTTAATGTGCTTATTGATATTGTTGGGGACCTCGGATATTGGTATGGGATGGCAGTGGGGTGTCATTGGGTATGCGGACCTGTTTATCCTTACCGCAATGCAGGATGTTCTTGATCATCGTGTAATTAATGCGCATACCCGTCAGTGCCAGTTGGCAGGCTGCTTCCAGGCGTTGCGACCCGTACCGTTTTTCCAGCATCAGCATGCCATAACAGGACTTGTAGTTCTGCTCCATGTAAACACTGTTGCCTAGTATTTTCTCTGCCACACTGCCCACACAGGGGCCTATACGGTAAGCCTTACTTAGCAAGCCTTCCTGCGTCCAGCCCTTCCTGGCTGCCATGGCCTGGTGGTTGGGTGGCATGTGTTCCCCAAGGGTGGTGTATCCCCTGCCGTTGACACTGCGTGGATGCCAGGCAATGCGTTGGTGGTCATGGTAGATCTCTACGGAGCGGTGGTCATACCAGACCTTGACCTTCTGGCCTGCATATTGCCAGGGCACGCTGTAGTACAAGCCGTCTTCCCGCAGTTGTATATGGTAGTTGCGCTGTACGGTCAGTACGGTTCCTTTTTTAAGGCAAAGGGGGGCTGAAGGAAGGGTTTTTAGAAGGGGCTGCTCTTCTGCCAGGAAGAGATCCTGTCTGCTGAAAGAGGATCCCTTGTAAGGAAGTTTGTTCAGGCGCTCCAACTGCTGAAGAAAATGATGATTGAGCTCGGCAAGGGAGTGGAAGGTATGTTTGCGCAAGGGGGCATATACATTCTGGTATACAATACGCACCGCCTTCTCCACCATGGCCTTGTCCCGCGGCTCATAGGGTCGCGTAGCACTAAAAGTGGTGCCATAATGCTCGCTCAGTTGGTAACAGAGATCCGTAAAGACAGGCTCGTATTTATCGGAACGGGTAACAGCAGTGCTGAGGTTATCACAGAGAATGGTCTGGGGGCTGCCACCAAAATACCGCAGCATCTGGTTGCAGCACTCCAAAAAATCGGCCGTCTTCTGGCTGGGAACGGCATAACAGAAGATCAGTCCGCTGAAGGGCAGCGTAGCTACAAATACTTCACAGCTGATCCGCTCTTTAGATGTGCTATCAATGTAATACTGCTTCTTGCCGGCGAAGTCGATCATGATCTGTTCGGCCGCCCGGTATTCCAGGTGCATGGAGACATCCTTATTGCGCAAAAATGCCTTCAGGTAGTAGCAGTACTGGCTGTACTCATAACCATCCGGGTGTTGTTCGCGATACTCCCGCCACAGCAGCAGGCGGGTAACGCCCGGCCTCGCCAGTTCCTGCTCAATGCCTTCAAAATGCAACAGCAGGCACTGGTAGGCTTTGCTTTTATAGGTAGAACTATCCTGGTTATACAGGGCTGCGGCAAGTTCTTTATCGTTATCCAACAGGGGATTGCACTCATTGGCTTGCCCGCGGCGCAGGTATCCCCTGATGGTATTACGGGCAATCCCGGTAAGCCGGGCAATCGCCTTGATGGATTTGCCTTGCTGATGAAGGGATAATACTTGTTTTAACTGGTCCATTTTTATCGGATTGGCTGCCATCCCGTTCTATTTTAGGGGGGCAATGCTACAACAGCAACCAACAACCGATCTTGTAACAGTAGCTCAGCTATGCAAAAGGGGGGTCAACATGTGCCGGAATGACAGTGGAAAAATCATGTTGTAAACAGGGCGGGCAAACCGGAATTGACCCAAAAAGGGGGTCAATTTGCCCCGGAATCCCCATCAACTAAACACCAGGAAGGGGGTCAGCTTGGTCCGGAATCTACAATCTTGGAGTTTCCTACCCAAATGCCGCTGACTTGAATAATGCACGACAACTTGGCAAGAGTGCTGGCGGAGAGATTAAAATTCATGGTTTGCCCAACGGCAAGGCGTTTATAGGGCGCTTTCATAGATTTTATGACTGGACAAATGGCTGTATTGCGCTTACTAACGAAGAAGTCTGCCAACTGTATGATAGAGTCTTAATTGGTACACCTATTGAGATTTTTGAGTAATAAACTTGCAAATAACATGAAGCTTGGCATAAAGCGGGACCACTGGGTTTGGTTTAATTCAACGGCTGGCTTAAATTGGCTGAAAAGGAAAAATAGCCAATTTCGCCAGCCTGGTTCGTGCCGGGCCCGGACTGAGTCAAGCCCGGTACGTTGTAGGCAATAGGCAGAACGTCCTTGATAGTACTGCAATAAAAAACAGCTGGAAAATTAAACCGTAAGCGTGTTAGGGCCAATGAGAAAGCCAAATACTGACAAATTATATCCCTTAAGAGTATGGGTACTAGATATATTTCTTATTGCACCGTTGGTAATTTTGATAGGCGCAACAATAATGGATAAAAATTTCTTTCGTGAAGGTGACAATTGGTTCCTCCTTATTCTATTTGTGGTTTTTGGGATGTATTTTTCATTGCCGACATTAGCTGTGACATATTTTGCATTTAACTTATTTACCAAATATGAATATTCCAAGGTAGCAGTAAGAGTATTGTGCTGCGCAATTTCAATTATTGGAATTGTTGTGACTTTTTTTCTAATTAATGGTTCTGAGATGTATAAGCTCATATTTGTTTATTCTGTTTCGACAATTGCATCATTTGCAATTCAAAAACTGGAGCATTGCTGAATGTACTGCATACAACATGGGAATTAGAAAAAGCGGGCTGCCAACACCCAAGCGAAATTCATATTTATAATGCGCTCGCCTTCGCCAATACCTCACCGTTGATGATATTGGTACGACAGACCTCACACAAAAATGAAAACCTTAACACCTAAAATACTAACTTCTTTTCTGCCAATTGTGACAACAATATTTGGTTGGACATTCTATAGTCGTTTAACAATGGACTATAATTCCGAAGGGTTATATATATAAAATCAGCTTTTGTTTATCATGTACAATCTGTATTTATTTATGATGCCAATACTTTTGTACTTTTCTGTTTGAAATTATTGAAAATTTTAAAAATGAAAAACAAGATAAGACAAGTATGAGCGTTTGGAGAAAAAAAGCGATAGAATGTGCACCTGAATTAAGAGCAGTATTTCAAGCCTCAGATCTAACACCTTATACTGTTTTTATGGAGCTTTTGCCTATAACACGCCAAGCACATTTAGACAACGACAATGATAAGCTGACTAAAATTTACTCATTTGCTGAATGGTGTCACCGACAAAAGGATGAAAAACTATGGAACTCAGTCGGAGTTTGTTTTTATGAACATTTGGTTGACACAGACGAAACATATTTACAGTTTACAAATTGGATATCGAAAAAAATTTATTTTGACATAAGAGATCTATTAAACCACAGAGCGGACGAAAATCAAATGAAACGACTTGATCAATACTATGGATATAAGACAAAGAAATAAAACCACTACCACCAACATAGTATTGGTACTAGTGGGGCTGACAGTTGCAAACTCAACACTTATATTTTTTTTGACCATTTGTGCAATTATTGGGCTGACGTTTTTTAAATGTACCACCATCGCCAATACGTAAAACGTAAGCGGATACTATGAAAACCCGACAAGCAATTTTCAAATATGAAAATAGAAATGAAACCATTGAGAATCTTGTTGCGATTCGCCGTATTTATTACAGTTGCTTTTTTTGTGTTTAATTATTTTTTTTCAACTCTAAATAAGGTTGAGGAAGAAAACGAAATTTATTTAAATAATGATGTTCAATTTGGCGGTATTGTTAAAAGTTTAAAGGTTTCCAATAACCATCGTTTCGGAATAATAACTCTCAGCGTCGTAGAAAATCAATCGACTATTTTTAATCAAAACTCGTCCGATGATAGAAGTATGTTATTCCCATACAGTTTAGAAAATGATTTCGCTGAAATTTATGAATATGTTCCCTCAGGATTGTCTGTAGGTGACAGTATATATTTAAATTCGAAAGAAAGGTTAATCAAATATTTTTATACAAAAGAAAATAAACAATTCAAAGGGCGATTGAAAATGATAACAGATGGCTTTGACATTGATTTTGTTAATCAAAACTCACAGCTCAAATTACTTATCAAAAAGTAAAAAACATTTCAGCCGCCAACAAAGGCATAGGCGACAAGCGGGCGGGACGGCCATGCCATCAACATTATTTATAAATCAGCTGTGGAATAGTGCTGCGGTAGGAAAGAAATTCGCCGCAACCAGGCGGATGGTATACTAAATCCGCCTGACCGACTATTCCCGTCCGTTGTGAACAACTAACCATATTGTATGAGTAAAGAAAACGTGGATCCTCAACTTAAGCATATTGAAGAATTGAGAGAATTGTTCGATAAACTTCAAAAGCATTTCAACGTTCAAGAATCTGAAATCTTAGATGCTTTGTATTTGAGGCTGGATCATAAATATAATTTTGAGTGGGCGGGCGACATATGGAATTTAAATCTTTCGTTTGACGATGCGAAACATATTCTCGAAGATTTCGACTTTGCCATCCTACGCGACGTGATTGAGACGGACATTTCCCTACTACCATCAGACTTGAGAATCAATCGTAAAGCCAGAGTCAAATTTAAAGGGGACATTTGGGTAATACATAAGTATGACCAAGATCCATTTCCGTCATGTCCACATGCACACAATATCTACAACGGTATCAAGTTGGATCTAAGTAATGGGAAATGTTATCGAGTCAGAAAGCATATCTATACTCTAAATCGAAAAGACTTTCTAGAATTTCGTAAGAATGCTGTCCAAGTTTTTAAAGGTGTTTTGCCTACGCTTACTTTAGAGTAACCCACTGCACACAACATTCAGTTTGGCAATATGGCAGGACGACGTACCTATATTCAGCATTTTGTTCGCTATTCAGCTTCGGCTTAAGTAGACGAATAACGCCAAACAACAGATTAAACAATAAAATTTCAGTTATAGACTTAGCTGCGCTAATGGAAAAATATCATTACACTCCGCCACATTGCCAAACCGTGTCCGTTGTGTTATACTGAATACGACCCTCTCAATGGCATTACTACTAATGATTGCAGTGCTTTTACTTTCCTTGTGGACATGGATTTGTTACCTCTTAATAAAATTCATAGCAGGAATTATAGGCAACCTCCTAAATCCAAACTTAACAGTAAATAATACTGCTGTATTTGCTGTTTCGTTTTTTGTTGCAGGAATTTCTTTATACTTTATACTCTTTTCGACTCCAGCAAAAAATTATAAGACAGCATATATTGAGAATCAACAAGGAGTGCTTAAAGTGACAGTTAAAGGCAAAAGAGTTTTAATGGCTCATGACCCTATTTCAGCATTCCTTCGACAGACTTATGAAGACAGTCTTACCTTCTTATTACCAAGAAATAAAGGGGTTATTCAAAGCAATGAAATCAAAGAATTGCAGGGCCGATACAAGCCGACAGGAACCATCTCGATAGACAAGGATGAAATGTCCATCAAATTATATTATGACAACGAACAGACAGACCCTTATAGCTGGAACGGAAAATACAATTTACAATTCAGGTGATATTTTCTTTACGACGAAAAGCAGCACCCAACAAAGGGTTTGGCGGCAGTCGGGGGAACACAGAACAGGATATTGGCCAGTAGTCGGTTATTCAGCGGTGGCTTCAAAGGGACGCTCATCGCTCAAATTTTGCAGCTGAGCCTTAAACTAATTATCTCTATCGGGCAGTGGTATGGTAGGCAGACACAGCTATGAATGTCCTCCCGACCGACAAGTGCTGAACGTAATATGCCATTTTGAAACCTGATTGCCAGTGGAAATATGCCTAAACATAAATTAGCGTAAACTTTTATGGTCTTATCAAAACCCAAGGCTTATTTACTATTAATTAGTGCTTTCATTGCACTTGCCCTATTCTATCAAACTGTTTGGCTATTTAGCAGTACGGTCAATGGTAAAATTGTTCAATATTCCAGGGGAGTTGGAAAATCAAAGAGCCTATCATTTGTAGAGGCCAATTATGAAGTAAACAATGAGCTATTCAATAGTGTCTATCTAAGGAATGGATATCTAAATAATGATGGCAATATACCAATTAGATATCTCATATTTTGCCCTGGTGTATCGAGAATGGATACCGTTAGTGGAAATTGGGGGTTAGTATTTTCCACTGGACTTTCATACTTCCTAATTACAACTATCTGTTTTTTGCATAGAGATATAATTCCGAAGGATAAAAAAGTGAAAATTCAAGTTAAACCACCTTTCATTTCGGTTTATCCGTAAAATTAATCTTGAGTTTGTATTTTGAATTTTTGTGTAAACACTAAACAACCCGCATATAAGAAGAGCATTTGGCTTACCAGGGCGGGTCGTTGGAACTTCAACGATAAATCATTGATGTATACAGGCTAAGGATTGTCCGGTTTCATTTTGTCTTTTGAATATAAACAAAGACTTTCGCAAATAACAAATCAGCAGACCCCTTCGGGACGTTAGTAATGGTCCTGTCGAACCAAATCCCTAGACGTTGTGCGCAATCGTAAATTGAAAACCTGCGATTAACTATTAACCTCCAAGCAGGAGATTTAATCTCAAAAAATGAAAATACTTGACTGGCTTTATATTTTTTTCTTATTAGCCTTTATAACAATTTTCATAGCCAAAATCATCATTCAAATTATTTTAGATAGAAGAAACGGCTACCCAATTGTATATGGCAGTGCGTGGGGACATGTAAGCTTTCTTCCCTATAATAAAGAAGTAGCAGAAGAAGATAAAAAATTAAAGACTATATGTAATAAGTTGCAAAAGCTGACTATATTCTCGTTGTCAATATTCTTATTTGTATTTTCTATTAGAATTCTCTCATCTAAAGGCCAATAGATACCTGCGCATAACAAAAGTAATTGCAAAGGTATGGCTGGTGAAAACCGTTCTGCATCATTCTCATTCTACCTGGCAGTGGTTATTTGAATGTCCTGCTTAGACCGACAATCAAGGATTACCAACATCATCCAACAACTTATATTTTAATTTCTAAAACTTCAGGATCAAAAATCCAACAAATCGAAAATACCCGGCTGCTGCTTGATACATATTACCCCCCTGAATTCCATTTAAAACACCTTTAAACATTTTTTGACAAGCCAAATACATGATTGAACGGGACTTTCAAGAAACAGAGAACACGGGATTGAAAACCCATCTCGACTGCCTCCACCAATACTTCAATTTCCTACTAACCGACTACGGGTTCCATTTAAAAAGCAATGGATTCCATGGTAGAGAGTTTTGGACCATTTATACAAACATGATAATCGACATTAAAATCATGTTTGAAAGCAGTTCCGAACTACCCTGGGTCTATATAGAGCAATGCAATAAACAGGATAACTATCTGGTCATTTCAGCATATAGCAACATAATGAAATCCATCCTTCAAACCCAAAAAGACCGGATCGAGCCGCTTTTATCAAAGTATCTAAGCAACAACTACGATTCTACTGAACTCGAAAAGGATTACATAAGCTTCGGGCAATACGAGCACAGGGAGTACATGAAAGAGGCTGCAATAACCCTAAAAGATATCCTTGAAAATAAAAGCACAGCTATTAAATTACTATAGATTTCAGTTCACTATATTGTCGGAGGAGCAAACAAACCCTCTGTTATTGAAAATAGGGGGAAACCAAAAAATTGACAAATATTAAAGGCCCTAATCCTGATCATCATATCATTTTCATTGAAAGCAGCCCAACACATGAAAAACAAAAGACTGGTTGTGATCATCACCAACCTCATCATAGCTGGTCATTTTATTGTCGGCGCCGATGGGGCTAGTGACAACATCCATCGCTTCTTTAAGAGTTACTTTGCCGACATTGTTATCCCATTTAGCTTTTATTTCCTCCTGGTGCTAGTAGAGGACAAATATGAGCCTTTCCGCAAATGGTATATAAAAGCGATGGCCATCTTTGCACTATGCTCCCTAGCTGAGACTTTGCAGTATGTCGGCATTTACGCCCTGGCAACTGTATTTGACCCGGTGGATTATATGATGTATGCATTGGGGGGTGCTTCTGGCATCAATTGCTGATAGGATGATTTTTAAAAGATAATTCGCCTTCTGGGAATAAAAAGACTGAAAGTTACTTCTGCTCGCAGACTATCCTTAACAACCTCCATAATACAGCCTCCAGGCCTAAAAACTACCCAAATAAATAAAATTATAACCGCCAAAATTCAATGATAAACGCTCAAGTCTACTAGGAGTTTTGTACAAAATTTTCCATTTTTGTTCATCTATGAAGCACCCTTTTATCCTATTAATGACAATACTTACCCTATTTGGTTGCAAAAAGTCAACACCCGAACCAGAGGAGATCAAGCCAACCCTATAAGCACCAATAAACTTCTCCGCTAGTGATGGTGAATTTGTAGACCGGATTGCTTTATCCTGGAGCCCTGCACCTAATGCAAGAAATTATCTGATCTACAGGTATGATAGCGCTTCTTCGTCATATAAGCTTCTGGCAACAACAGAAAAAACCCTGTTTGAGGACACCTTGAACATATCACCAGGTAAAATCCAATATTACAAGGTGAGGGTTGAGAATACGGCTGAGGAGTTTAGCGATTTTACGCCCTACAATGACGGATATGCCGATTTCTTCAGAGCCCCCACCAACTTACATGCTACTGATGGAACAGAGGATAACCAGGTTGTTGTTAATTGGAAGGGTACAAAAGGGGCATTAGAGTATGTAGTATACAGGGGAACAACTGAATCAGGAAGCTTTAATGAAGTACACAGAACTACTGATAGTATATATAGAGACACATCAGTGACTAATGAACTGCGCTACTATTACAAGGTCAAAGCTTTCAACAACCGACTGGGACTAAGCGCATATTCAAATATTGACAGCGGATACAAACAAGGCTCTTATAAACTTGTGAAAATAATTGGAAGTCCCGGTAGTTTACCCGGACAATTCAATCGGCCATATGGATTAGCATTCAATAATAATAATGGATTATTGTATGTGTCTGATTATGGCAACAATAGAATCCAGGTACTTAGCCCAGAAGGGGTATTTCAACGTCAATTTGGCAATGAATTATATTACCCTAGGGGTATTGCATTTGACAATAATGGCAATCTATTTATTGCCAATTCGGCAGTAAACAATATTCAGAAGTACTCACCAAATGAAATACTTATATCAAGTTGGGGAACGACGGGAACCGGACCTGGGCAATTCAATTACATGAGGGCAATAGCATGTGATCGCAACGGCAATGTATATGTAGTAGACCATAATAACCATCGCGTTCAGAAGTTCACCAATGATGGCAATTTCCTTTTGACATGGGGAGGCGGACCCAGTACAAATCCCGGCAGTTTTGAATACCCTTTCGGTCTTGTGATCAACAATAGTGGAAATGTTCTTGTAACTGATGCTACTGAAAGCGTTAACAGGAGAATTCAAACCTTCTCGCCTTCAGGAAACCTCCTGAGTTCTTATCCCTTAAGCCTTTTCCAGGGATCATTTGTTGGTCTTGGCATTGCAAAAGACGCCGAAGACAATCTCTATGTTTCAATACAAACAGAGGTAGTCAAGTTAGGGCCCGATGGAAGCGTAAAAGCCAGATTTGGCAAAGGCATGTTATCTCTTGCCACCGGAATAACCGTAGATGGACAAGGAAACGTTTATGTAGCTGACGACAACGATGAGCGCATCCTAAAGTTTTCAAAAGGCAAATAATTTTCCTAAACAGAAAAATACAAAGACCCCATAAAATTCTACTAACGAAGCAATAAACAGCATACCCAGGAAGAATAATCTACTAATGATCCCATAAAAGAAAAGGGTAAGGGCAAGTCAAATTTATCTAACTAGTGTAAAATTATGAATCCCCCTTCCCTTCCTCTCCCTTCAATCCATGCACAATAACCTCTTGCTGGGGAAAGGGAATCACAATTCCCGCATTGGCAAAGGCCTTATCGATCCCACTGATCACCTGGCTCCTCGCCTGGGCCGCATCCTTCAGGTGCCGTACCCAGAAATGCAGTTCCAGGTCAATGGAACTGCTGGCGAAATCCTTGACCACTACCTGCGGTGGCGGGTGATGGATCACCAGTTCTTCTTCCGCTAACACCTGCTCCACCAATTGCCTGGCTTGTGCAAGGTCGGTGCCATAAGCAAGCCCCACCAAAAGGGTCTGCCTTTTCATGTTCTTGCCCAGGGTCCAGTTGGTCAGGTGGTTGTTCAGGAGGTCGCCATTCGGCATCACCACATGAGCGCCATCTGCCATGGCAATGACACTGCTCCTGAAGCCGATGGATTTCATCACGCCGGTCTTGCCATTCAACTCAATGATATCCCCCACATTTACCGGCTTCTCAAAGGCAATGATCAGGCCGCTCACGAGGTTGCTCACCAGGCCCTGCAAGCCCAGGCCAATACCCACACTCAGCGCCCCCAATACTATCGTTACCTTATCAAGCGGGAAGCCCGAAGCGGCAAAGGCCAGGAAGAGTCCCAGGCTGATGATCATGATCCTCACCAGCAATATCCAGCTGCCCAATCCCACCTTATGCCTGTTCGTTGTACCATGAGCGTTATCATTGGCATCTGAGGCAAAGAAGGAAACGATCCTAGAGGTCAGCAAGGCGCCGGCGAATACGAGCAGGAATAGGAGCACCTTATTTATGCTGAAGGAATAATCGCCGATGGACCATTCTTCATTCAGGAAAGCATTGAACGGCGCGGCCATCTGGCGGAAGCTGTAAAAATTCCGGCCTACCAGTATACACCAGCCGATCACCAGCAATACATAAAAGATAGATGGGACCTTTTCCCCGATCCGGGCAAAATCAATATATAAGAGCTTCTTGTCGGGTTGCCGGTAGATCATGGAAATCAGCCGCAGGGTCTCATTGATCAAGCGCACTGTCCAAAGGAAAAGGATGGCGATGATCAACCCGCTATACCCTGTCACCATTAAGATCTTACCCAGGTTATACCGACCCATCACATTCAATAAAACAGATGCCGCCTCCATGATGGTCATGAAAGCAATGAAGTAGAGGATACCCCTCTCCTTTAATTCATGCTTGTGCTTTCCCCACAACAGGGAAGCCCCATAAACAAGTCCAATGATGGCAAGGAACAACATGAACCATCGCTCCGTACGAGAAGCCTGGAGTACCATATTATCGAGGCCGGCCAATACAAATAAGCCAATGAACACCCACCAGAATCTTTTCCAATAGGGCGTGATGAAGTTCCTGAAAAGCAAACCAAGGCTAACGGCAGCCACCAGCCAACCCAGCCAGGCAAAGACAAAGGGTGGTTCCCAAAAGATGAACTGCAGCAAACTGGGCACGATCACTAAGGAAGTCAGCAAAGGAGCATGCAAGACCAGTTGACTTCGGCTATTGGTCTCCAGCCTTCCTTCCCCTTCCATTCTTTCCCTGATGGTCCGGTAGAGATAGTAACTGGCCAGCATTGCCAGCAAGAGCATCAACAACTTGAACTTATTATCGGCCAGGTAAAAATTCAATGCCATCCTTTCCTTGGCCCTGGAAAAATTGATGATCTCCCCCAGTGGGCGGTCATAGGTAGAAGGCTCCCAGATATTGACAAAATCACGGTCCGCCAGGTGATCCGCCAGTTCATTCTCGTAGAGGTCAATATCCACGAGGGTTGACCGCAACTCATAGACCAAAAGGTCTACCTCGGTCTGCAGGTCACGAACACTATTGAAGGATTTGTCGAGTGCGGTATCTATTGGCGCGATCTCCTTAACCACCACACCCATTCGCTTCACCAGTTTCAGGATCTGCGCAGAATCGGAGGGGAAAGCATATAATGAAGGATCGCTATTGAGCGAATCGATCCTGTCCTTGAAACGGACCAGGTCTTCCACATGCTCATCTACACGTTCTTTGTCCTGGACCGTAAGGGAGATCAGGTCCTTCAGCACACTCGATGATACGGCCAGGTTCCGCTGGGTTTGGGCCGAACCCTTATTGACGAATATGCCATCCCTGACCACTGCCAGTGCATTCCGCACAAAGTCCATTTCCTGCTTCACCCTCGCGGTATCGATACCTTTCTTGAGGTAAGCCTGCACCTGTTGCTCTGTCCGCTTGATCTCATTCATCACTTGCTGCTGGCGGATGGCTACCCTGCCGGCATTGTAACGCTCTACACTCCTGGCCTTTTCCTGCTCGGCAAGTTCCTGGACTTTACCAACGAAATTGGTCTTCACCTTGTCTTTTGGCAATGGGGTAGCAGAACTATCCTGTTGGGACAAAGCTTTATAACTGCCGCAAAGGAGGAGCAAGAGCAGGAATGTCTTGGCGAGGAAATGATGATGCATGCATTAGGGGGTTAGAATGGAGGGCACTTCACCTTCAAAATTTACATAATATATTGCTGATCCCGCGAAAAATCCCAAATAACCTGATGCCATCTGGCGCTTCAATTGATCACCGCTTACCTGCAAAGGGAGAAATTTTACACGGCTTCCATCACCTCCTGTCCTATGGTAGCCCCTGCAGTTTCCGGCTTCGGGGAAGTTCCCGGTGGACTGAATAGATAGCTCAGTTTGTCCCTCCATCCCTTTACCTGTTTCAATTCACGGAATAGCGCCTTGTACTCATGTAACAATATCTCGCGTGGGTCATGGGTATGGATATTCTTCGTGATGCCATAGTCCACCTTGCCGGTTTCAGGCACGTAGGTACCGAAGAGATGATCATAAATTATGAGAATACCACCCAGGTTCTTGTCGATGTATTCAGGATTACTGGCATGGTGCACGCGGTGATTGGAGAGCGTGTTGAAGATCCAATCGAGCGGGCCAAGCTTACCCACCCGCTCGGTATGGATAAAGACATTCCACATAGCGGTGGCCGATTCAAAGAAGAGGATCATCCAGGGCGGTATACCCAACCAACAGAGGGGCGACCAAAACAGGAAGCGATAGAAAGAATGGATACAATTGACCCTCAAGCCAACAGAGAGATTGAAATGCAGGGAAGAATGGTGCGTGACATGCGCGGCCCAGAACAACCTTGTTTGATGCCCCAACCGATGGTACCAGTACAGGACCAGGTCGCAGGAAAGCAAGCCGGCCACCCAAAGTCCCGCGGAAAGTGCAGGTTGGAAGAGCGCTTTGGAATAGATGGTGGAGTATAACGCAAATGCCACCCCCTTCATCAGCAGGCCGGTCACCAGCACACCCAGACCCAGGGCAAAATTCGCCAGCATATCCTTGGGCAGGTCTTCGTTCATGCCTGACCGTAAGGCAATGACATATTCCACCAGGAAGGCGATGATAATGATCGGGGCCCCTATGCTGTCGATGGAAAACAAGGCGATCTGGTTTGTTAGCCGTGGAATGTGTTAAGGCTACGATAAGTTAGCGATTTTTCGGCAAGAAACGGGGCCTTTATCTCTTGTATTAAGCTGTGGTTGGCATTTGGAGACCCAGAGGGTCTCCTTATTTGTAGCATGATGGCGGATCTGATAAGGCTCCCCGAGCCCCGTAGGGTCTGGGTAGCATCACCAACCCGATGTTTATGCCTCAGCGGGGTCTCCCGAAGGGGACCCCGATGTACAAAAGGCGAAATATTTATGCATCCAACTGATAATCTCATCTTCCAACTACCCGTTGGTCATCAAACACAACGGGGGCGACGGGGGTAATCTTTTCAGGCCATAGTGGTACGCTTCAAGAGGCCCGTTGAATATCTATCCTACTATTCATCAGGGTCCCCTGCGGGAGACCCTGCTGGGGTAGAAATATTTATGCATCCAACTGATAATCTCATCTTCCAACTACCCGTTGGTCATCAAACACAACGGGGGCGTCGGGGGTAATCTTTTCAGGCCATAGTGGTACGCTTCAAGAGGCCCGTTGAATATCTATCCTACTATTCATCAGGGTCCCCTGCGGGAGACCCTGCTGAGGTGAAGATGTGGATACATGGCAGCCCCTTCGGGAGACCCTGATGAGGTGAAGATGTGGGAACACGGCAGCCCCTTCGGGAGCCCCTGATGGGGTAGAGAGAGGCCCTGCTGAATATCTATCCTACTTCACGGTGATGGCAAGGATCCTGCCCGGACCTTCCATGGATACATAGATCGATCCATCGGGTGCCTGCACCACATTGCGGGTCCTGCCTTTGATGCCCGGCATCTCATGAACAGATTCCACCTGGTTGCCCTTCAGCTTTACCCGGTAGAGCTTGCCGCTGGCGAGACCGCTTACCAAGAGGTCGCCTTTCCAATCCTTGAAACTGGCGCTGGTGATGAAGGCCATGCCACAGGTACCTACAGAAGGCGTCCAGGTATGGATGGGCGGGGTAATGCCCGGTGCATCGTGACCGGAAGAAATGGTGGTGCCATCATAATTGACACCTATCGAGTAATTGGGCCAGCCGTAATTGGCAGCCTTGTTGATGATATTGATCTCATCACCGCCCCTGGGGCCATGCTCGGTTTCCCAGAGTTCACCGGTGGTGGGATGGATGGCCAGTCCCTGAGGGTTCCTTACCCCGTAAGCATACAAGGTGGAAGGGGCAGTCGCTCCTGGCATCACCGGGTTATCTGTTGGCACTTTACCATCATCGGTCATCCGGTGGATCTTGCCCCAGGGCGAAGCCAGATCCTGCGCATTGCGGTTGCGAGCCTGCGGACCGGCATAACTGGTGGTGCCGCCTTCGCCCACACTTAGGAAAAGGTGGCCCTTCCCATCGAAAGCGATCCTGCTGCCCCAGTGGTTGGCCCAGGTATTGCCCCCATTGGTAGAGAATAACTGCTGCACCTCCTGGATGGCATTACCATTCAACTTGAAACGGACCAATCGCAGTTCGCCGCTGCCATTGGCGGCATTGGCGGAATAGCTCGCATAGATCCAGCCATTCTGGGCATAGTTGGGATGCACCCTGATATCCAAGAGTCCACCCTGTCCACCTGTACGTACTGCAGGGAAGCCGGTCAGTTCCGTAACCTGGCCATTGCTTCTCCTGTAGAGCTTTCCCCTTTTCTCCGTAAAGAGAAGGTCGCCATTGGGCAGGAAGTCCATTCCCCAGATGACCTCATAGCCGGTTACGACCACATTTGTCTCGGTCTCCGGCTCACCGGCAACCGGAACTTCCGGGGTGGCAGTATCGGAGCTGCCCCCACAGGAAGAAAACAAAAACGCGAATAGCATTAAACGAATCGGTATAAGCATGGAGCAGGCTAACATATTGCAGGATTTCACGACGATGAACAATAAGAAACTACCGGCTTGAACCACCTTCACTTAGGTGAATGGTGGCCTCAACCCCTCATCGTAAAGATACAAATCCCTATGCGGTAAATAGTGTAATGTTCAGGCCGATTCCTTGTTGCCCATTCTACGGAACAATCCATCGCGGTCACTGTCGAAATGATAGAGTTTGGCCACGGTAATTTTCCTGGCAAGAAAACTGGTGAGCAGTGCTGCCAACAATGCACCTATCAGCGGGCCTGCCAGGTAGATCCACCAGCTTTGCCACACCCCTGAGATCACGGCAGGACCTAAGCTGCGTGCAGGATTGGTACTGGTACCGGATATGGCCGCTTCAAGGGGAACCATGATCGAATATAAGACTGGGAAAATAGCAGGGGTATAAGGACGGGTACTCCTGAATCCCAGGAATACGGCAAGCAAAGCGACCATGATGAAGGTGGTCAGGACCTCACCGGCCAGGGCATTCATTTCAGTATAGCCCTCGCCCGGGTAAGTAGCGCCAAATGCAATGCTTCTGCCCATCTTTCCCCAGAGCAACAATAAAGGCAGGCAGCCAACTATTGCGCCTATCAATTGGGCGATCACATAGATGCCGACGGTGCGGTGATCGATCTTCCGGAACAACCAGAAGACCATGGTTACAACTGGATTGATATGTGCACCGCTTTCCTTGCCGATGGCCGATAAGGCGATCAATGCCCCTGTGCCGCCAAACAGGAACCCGGTAATGGTCCTGCGGATCCACACCTCAGGAATAAGCGCAGCCATGGGACTGCCTTCGCCAAACATGAAGATAACCAGCGATAGGCCTATTAATAACAACAGGGCTGTTCCCAACAACTCCGACCAGAATAATCGCCAGGGGAAAATTGACTTCTTCTTCAATGCTGATAATTTATAACAAGGAAATAATCATTCCATCAATAAGACTACACCCTATCAAAGTGCGGAAAATTGAATGACCACCTTGATATCATCCGGCTGCCGTTGCAATGCGCTAAGGAAATCCTGTGGAGCCACTACCCGTGTGATGAGTTTGGATAACCATGACCTGTCCGCACGGGCAAGGTGTTGTCCTGCCTTGAACCAGTGGCGCTTGTTGGCATTGACGCTGCCCACGATAACGTTATTCCTTAAAACCGCGGCGGATGCCAGGTCGGTCATCTCCGCCATCCTGGCGGTACTGCCATGACCAATGCCCGCCAGGCAGAGAATCCCATTGGCGCCGAGCTGATGGATGGAGTCAGCGATCACCTGGCCAACACCGGTACATTCCATGATCAGGTCCGGCTCAAACCCAATATCGGTCACTTTGCCTGAATGATAGGTAGCACCGAGTGCCCGCACCAGGTTCACCTTAGGGCCCGATACCATCCTGTCCAGTACATGCACCTTCAATCCATGCATACTGGCGATCAGCGCCGCCAGCAAGCCAATCGGTCCAGCGCCTGTAATCAGCACATTTTCTGGTTCCCAGTAGGACCTCCGGCCAATATAGGCGATATGCTCCCATGCTTTTGCCACTACAGTAGTCGGCTCGAGCAGCACCCCGAGCAAACCCAATGAAGGATCTACCTTTATGGCGTATTCCGGTTCGATCCGCCAACGCTCCGACATGAACCCATGGATCTCCTTGATGCCCCGTTCTGTATACAATCCGTTGCGGCACATGTCCCATTCCCCCACGGCACAATTCGGACAAGGAACTGGATCCGGCCTTCGCACAATACCCACTACCAGGTCGCCTTTTTTAAAACCGCCGGAAGGACCTGGATCGATCACCCGGCCAAGGGATTCATGGCCCAGAACAAGATGATCATCTCCTTTTGGTGCCCAGCCATACTTGCCTTCCACTATCTCTACATCGGTACCACAGACACCAACAGCAACTGCTTCAACAAGTAATGTGCCCTGGCTGGCATCAGGCTCCGGCACCTCACCCAGCCTGGCCGTTCCGGGCTTTCCTGGTTCTACAATGATGGCTTTCATTGAATCCCTCCTTTTGTTTTAATGCGCTATAGAACTGTTCGTAGGGCCTCATCAACTATCCTGGCAAAACAAGTCAGCTGGTCTTCTCTGCTGTTACGACCGAAACATCAAACAAGTGATAGCCCCAGGCCGGAAGCGACAGGAAGATCCCTTTTGATGCCACTTCATTGCCATCCCAGTCATAAGAGGCCTGTCCCATCTTTTCCGTTAGCCGGACGGTCTGGTTTTCAAAGCCAGCATAAGGTAACTTAACGGTACATTGGCCTTCGTACGGGGCATAGTTAACCGCCACCAGTGCCTTCCTGCCATCATTACCTTCCCAACCAAATGCAATAAAATTATCCCAGCTGTCATTGCCTTCCCATGCCGGTACACATTCCAGCAAGCGCCATTGCCCTTCCCGAAACAGGGCTTGCTTCAGCACCTCCAACAATGAAGCATAAAACTGTTGGACAGCAGTATCCAAAGGCTCCAAAGGCCCCCTCACCAAATGCGGGGAAATCCGCAATCGCTTTCCTTCGAACTGCCCCTGGTGGAAGAACCGTAATCCTGGAGAAAGGAAGGTCAGGACAGCAGCTGCCATATGTTTTTCTGTTGCAAAGGTGGCGGCAGCCCTCGGCTCATCATGATTCTCCAGGAACCTGGCCAGCTTATCCTGGTAACCCGGACTGGCGTAAAAATGCTCCCTTACCGGCCTGACGTGGCCTTCCACCAACCGGTCGTATAAACGCTTATCGTAGGCATAATCGAAACCATTCTGCTGCATCTCCCATTCCATGTCCCAGTACACTTCCGCCATGAATAAAAAGCCGGGGACCTTCTCCCTGACCAGCTTTGTAACAATGGGCCAGAAGGGCTGGGCCTTTTTTCCCCATGTCCGTTCAAAGACATCGGGCAGGACCAGCATGGACATATCGCACCTTACCCCATCACATTGCCCGGCGATCCGCAGCAACTCCTGGGTCATGGCCTCCACTGTTGCAGGATTACTGTAATCCAGCTGCACTGTATCCGGCCAGCCGGTGAAATAGGGATCGCGTCCGAAAGCCATGATCCTTTCCCCACCATTTCGTTTAACGAGGTGATAATTCTGTGGTTGCTGTTCAAGGTCCTGGGCAGTACCCGCGACAAAATACTCCGGATGGTGTTCGACCCATGGATGATCAGGCCCCATATGATTGGGGACAAAATCGAGCATCAGGCGCAGGCCCCGCTGGCGCAGCCTTTCACGAAGCCGCTTCAGGGCTTCATCGCCACCGATCCCGGGACTCACCCGGTAGTCGGCAATGGCGAAACCTGAACCTCCAATGTCCTCCTCTTTCAAATCGGGAAGGGTAGCTTCGAAATCGCGGCGAAAATCAGGATTCTCCCGCGATACTTTTTGTGCACGCTCACCGGTGGTCCAGACACTGAGGAACCAGATCCAGTCAAAGCCGAGCTCCACGAATCGATCCAGTTCGGCATCCGGGATATCATCAAGTGTTGCTTTCCTGCCAAGTTCCACTGACAATTGGGTCAGCCATACCCTGGTATTGACCTGGTATAAGGAGGGATATTTGAGTGGTTGCATATTCTCATCAGCAGGATATACCCGCCATTCGTTATTGATTATTAGGTTAGAAGGCCTACCAGATCAGCGCTTACCGGGGTTTTGCTGAAGATGGCCGGGGTCTTTGGCAAATGCTGCTTCTTTACCCACATTAAGCAATTCTTTCGGATCAAGTATTCCATACAACTGGATCATTTTGGCTACCAGGCCGGTCCATCCTGTCTGGTGACTAGCACCCAGTCCGGCGCCATTATCACCATGGAAATACTCGTAGAAAAGGACATAGTCCTTCCAGTGCGGATCTGTCTGGAATTTCTCTGAACCCCCAAATACCGGACGTCTTCCATGCTCATCCCTGGTAAAGATACTGGTCAGTCGCCTGGCCAGCTCCTGGCTTACTTCAAACAGGTTCATCTTATTCCCTGATCCTGTAGGGCATTCAATGGTAAAACTGTCCCCATAAAACAAAAAGTACTGCTGCAGGGCCCTGATCAGCAAGGCATTCACCGGCATCCATACCGGGCCCCGCCAATTAGAATTTCCCCCAAACATCCCGGAATCCGATTCAGCAGGCAGGTAGTCCACCCTGAATTCCTTTCCATCCACCTGCAGTACATAGGGATGATGCTCGTGGTATTTCGAGATCGAACGGATACCGTGCGGACCCAGGAATTCATTTTCATCCAGCATCCTGGTAAGTATCCTCCTCAGCCTGTCGGGATTAAGCAGCGAAAGAATTCCCCTTTCAGCTACACCGTAATGGCCCGGACCAGCAGGGTGGATAGCTTCCAGTAAATCGGGCATCCTGCGTCGGCGTTCCACCAACTGCGCAAAACCGCGAGGAATTCGGTCACGCTGCTCCTTTTCTACCACCGTTACTGCGCACAAAGGCAGAAGGCCAACCAGTGATCTTACTTTCAATCTTTCGCCACGGCCATCAGGAAGCCTGAGCAGGTCATAATAGAACCCATCTTCTTCATCCCACATTCCATCGGTACCAGGTTTGTTCATGGCAGCAGCAATGAAGTGGAAGTGTTCAATGAACTTAACGACCATATCTTCATAGATCGGGTCCCAGGCGGCCAGTTCGCTGGCTATCTCCACCATATTCTGGCTGAAAAGCGCCATCCATGCGGTTCCGTCGGCCTGCTCCAGGCTACCGCCAGTTGGCAACGGGGCACTTCTGTCGAAGATGCCGATATTATCCAGGCCAAGGAAACCGCCTTCAAAGATGTTCTTGCCAAAACGGTCCTTTCGGTTCACCCACCAGGTGAAGTTCAACAACAACTTATGGAAGGTAGCTTTAAGGAAATTCAGGTCTGCCTTGCCTTTTAAAGCGTGTTCAGTCCTGTACAGGAACAATGTCGCCCATGCGTGGACCGGGGGATTCACATCACTGAAGTTCCATTCATAGGCTGGCAACTGTCCGTTTGGATGGATATAAAGCCCCCTGAGCATCAGCACCATTTGCTCCTTGGCAAAATCAGGATCAACGATGGATAGGGGAAGGGTATGAAAGGCCAGGTCCCAGGCGGCATACCAAGGGTACTCCCATTTATCGGGCATTGAAATGATGTCCTCATTCAGCATATGGTACCAATCGGAATTCCTGGCATTCTTATACCCTCTGTGAAGGGGGTTGGAATTGTGTTCATCCAACCAGTTGTACCCATCAAAGAAAAAGAACTGCTTGCTCCATAACATACCGGCGATGGCCTGGCGCATGACCATGGCCTCGTCCTCACTGATGGATGGAGGCGTTACAGATTGATAAAATTCATCGGCCTCTTTCAGCCGGTCAAGAAATACCTGATCGAACCCCTTGCCAAAAGGTTCCTTGTAGATGTCAAGGTCCTTCCTGGCCAGTCTGAGCCGGATGGTGGAGGACTGGCCCGCACCGATGGTCAGCGTGTAATGGGCCGAAGTCTTGGTTCCCTTTTGTTCCGGGTTCACTTTACCCTGGACGCCATTCACCACGAAATCATTGATCCCATCCTTGACAAAGGGAAATTCATTTGGCGTTCCGGGGAATAATTTTTCATGGTTGGTAACATTCTCGGTGAATAACAAAGGCACTTCCCCTTCACAACATAATACCATTTCACCCAAACGCTCATGATCAGCAAGAACAGCCCTGAAACCCTTACCCGCTTCAAAGCTAGCTATTCCGGGCTTTTTCTTTGCACGGTTCGATGCTGCTATCCACTCTGACCAGTCATTCCGGAACCATAAGGTCGGCAACAAATGCAGGTCGGCTGCCTCAGGTCCCCGGTTAAAGGCGGTGACCTTGATCAGAATATCTTCAGGACCGGCTTTGGCATATTCAATAAAGACATCGAAATAGCGGTCCTCCTGAAATACACCGGTATCCAGTAATTCATACTCCATATCCTTGCGGGTACGTTGCTTGTTTTGTTGGATAAGGTCCCCATAGGGGAAAGCAGCCTGTGGATACTTATACAGATACTTCATATAGGAATGGGTAGGCGTATTATCCAGGTAGAAGTAATACTCCTTCACATCCTCGCCATGGTTGCCTTCGGTATTGGTAAGTCCAAAAAGCCTTTCCTTCAGGATAGCATCCTTGCCATTCCATAAAGCCAGGGCAAAGCATAGATGCTGCTTATTATCCGAAATGCCCGCAATGCCATCTTCCCCCCAGCGGTAAGCGCGCGAACGGGCGTGGTCATGGGTAAAAAAATTCCAGGCATCGCCGTTTTCGCTGTAATCCTCCCGAACGGTTCCCCACTGCCGTTCACTCAGGTAAGGCCCCCATTTTTTCCAGGGTATTTGCTGTTCCCTGGCTTCGCTAAGTCTTTTTGTCTCCATTGAAAAGGCTATTATGTAAGTTGTATTGAAATGGAAAGATCCAGGATGACCTTTCTGTAATGGATGGTTAGAATAGATAATGGAGCTGTAAACCTTCAAAGGGTAAATGGCACCCGGATCAATGAATACCTAACGGGACTAACAAGGCAATAAAAATAATCCATCACCAACAGCGCTTCATTGACAGTCCTCAAGGGATGAAATGACATATGTCATCCGGAAGGCTTCGATGGACAGTGTCACCGACTGGCTTTACCCATTACAAATCGATACCAGGGTGGGCATCTTACTAAAGGATACGTCTAAAAAACAGCTGGATGGGCCTTGTGTATTGCAGCCTTAGTTGCAGGTATTTACTGCCGTTCAACCGACAATCCTTTACAAGCCCTGTTGGTTCCACAACCGGAAGCCTCCTTCAAAAGCAAATTTGTTACTGCCCAGGCGGCAACCCTCAGGCAGGCTGGAAACTATCTTTGAGTTACCACCTCCCAGGACAATGTCATCAGGATGGAAGCCATGACGTAATATTTCCACACAGGCATGCAGGTGCTTTTCCCACTTCTTCTGCCCCAGTTTTTTTAATCCCCGCTCACCCAGGTAATCTTCGAATGTGCCTTTCCGGTAGGGCATATGGGCTATCTCGGTAGGCAGCACCACCCCATCGATCACCATTGCTGCTCCCAGTCCGGTGCCCAGTCCCAGGAACAACATCACCCCTGCCTTATAGCTTCCCAGGGCCTGCATGGCTGCATCATTGATCAGTTTTACGGGACAACCAAATGCCTCCTCGAAATCGAAATCTGTCCAGCCTGGCCCAAGGTTATGCGGCTCCACCACCACCCTGTTATGCTTTACCACACCAGGGTAACCGATCGATACTGCATCGTATTCCCAATCCTTTGTCAGTTGCTTCACTTCTTCTACCATATCCTCCGGTATCAGTTCACTGCCCGAAGGGAACTTCCTGACTTTTTCTGCGCCGGTAACCAGCATCTTCACATTATTACCTCCAATATCCAGTACAAGGACCTTCATAATATTGTTTTTGACTTTGATGCAATAAGCGCCTTGAAAGCACCTGGCAACAGCAGGGGTTGGATCAATGCCATCCGGCCAGCCAATTCCTGGTAACAAACTAAGTTATTTTGATGAATACTCCTGCAGCAAATTCATCCTATACCCTGTTTAGCGGTTAATCGGAGAAGCCCCGGTTTTACGGCAACCACTATTTACAGCAAGAGTGTTCGCCTTTTAACCTGATAGCTGACCATCCTATATCCCCTTTACTGTTATTCTTAGCGGCCTATATAATTCTCCAGAAGAGGTAAAGAATGGCAATGGCTGGCCGATCAAATGCCTGAAATTTAATTTCCATTTTTACCAAATCAAATTTAGCTTGCTGATTATGCATTCCTATTCCCGCAAAGAGTTCCTGTTCACCACAGCCTTGTTGCTCGGGGGAGCAGCAAGCTTCGGCAAATTGCCCTTTGGGAAGAAGCCACCCAAACTGGCTTTCTCCACGCTGGGCTGCCCCGACTGGCCACTGGAAAAGATCACCGGCTTTGCCAGGGAACATGGCTATACCGGCATTGAGGTCAGGGGTATCCAAAGGGAACTTGACCTGACCAAGAGTCCCTATTTTAATTCCCCTGCAGCCATTTCGGCTACCCTTGACCGCATGAAAGCCAATGGCCTGCAATTCGTTGGGCTGGGCTCTTCTTCCACCCTGCATTTTGCAGACCCGTTAAAAAGGCAGCAGCAACTGGATGACGGGCGTCGCTTCATTGACCTCGCTGCCAAACTCAATTGTCCCTATGTGAGGGTCTTCCCCAACAATTTCCCGAAGGACCAGGAGAAGGAACAGACCATGGACCTGATCACCAGGGGCTTGCTGGAACTGGCCGATCACGCCAAGGGATCGAAGGTTACGGTATTGATGGAAACCCATGGCGACCTGGTGTACAAAGCCGACCTGCTGCGCATCATGAAGGCAGCGGAACACCGGCATACCGGACTGGTTTGGGACCTTACCAATATGTGGTCCATCACCAGGGAAGCGCCTGCGGAAGTGTACAAGGACCTCAAGCCTTATATCCGCCATACCCATATCAAGGATGCCAAACTCAAAGATGGCAAGCTGGAATATTGCCTGCTCGGAAAAGGGGATATCCCCATCATGGAAGCCATCAGCCTGTTGGCAAAGGACAACTACAAAGGCTTCTACAGTTTCGAATGGGAAAAACTCTGGCATCCCGAGATCGCTGAACCCGAGATCGCTTTTGCCGATTTCCCGAAGGTCATGAAAGCTCACCTTGATCAATAACCGAAAAACTGCCCTATATCCATGCCCGGAGATTCGCTTTACCTCAATACCAAGGCCAGACAACAACACACCTACGACGCTATTGTAGTGGGCTCAGGCATCAGTGGCGGCTGGGCCGCTAAGGAACTTGCCGAGAAGGGACTGAAGGTGCTGATGCTGGAAAGGGGACGTCCGGTAGAACATCCCAACTACCCGACGGCCAATAAGGACCCATGGGAGTTCCCGCATCGCGGCAGGCTCACCAGGGCCGACAAGGAAAAATATTATGTGCAGTCGAGGCATTATTCCATCGCGGAAGACAACAAGCATTTCTATATCAACGACCAGGAAAATCCCTACACCGAAACAAAAAGGTTTGACTGGATCAGGGGTGATGTTGTCGGGGGCAGGTCATTGCTCTGGGCAAGGGCCTGTTACCGCTGGAGCGATCTTGATTTCGAAGCCAACCTGAAAGATGGCCATGGGGTGGATTGGCCGATCCGCTATAAGGACCTGGCTCCCTGGTATGATTATGTAGAATCATTCATTGGCGTGAACGGGAATCGCGACGGCATCGCTGTAGTGCCGGATGGAGAATTCCTGCCGCCTTTTGAAATGAATTTGGTGGAAAAGCATTTCCGCGACCAGGTCGCAGCCAAATATGCCGACCGCAGGGTGATCATCGGCAGGAGTGCCAATCTCACCCAACCGGTAAAGGGAAGGGGGCAATGCCAGGCCAGGAACCTTTGTCACCGTGGCTGCCCCTTTGGTGCTTATTTCAGCACCAATGCCAGCACCTTACCTGCAGCGCACGCCACCGGCAACCTGGAATTGAAACCCCATTCCTTGGTGAACCGTGTATTATATGACGAGCAGCAACAGCGGGCCATAGGGGTCGAAGTGATCGATACCGAAACAAGGCAGGTGAGGGAATATTATGCCCGGATCATTTTCATCAATGCTGCCACGGTAGCTACTACAGCCATCCTGCTGAACTCTACTTCCCGTCGATTCCCCAACGGCATGGGCAATGGCAGTGACCAATTGGGCCGCAACCTCATGGACCATCACAAAGGCCTCTCCATTGTAGCAGATGTGGAAGGATTCGAGGACAGCTATTATTCAGGAAGAAGGCCTACCAATATTTATGTTCCCCGCTTCGCCAATGTCAATGAGCAAAACGGGAAATTCTTACGCGGCTATCATTTTGGCGGCGGGGCATCCCGTCCACAGAACAGCCTGCCCGAAGGAATAGGGGATGCTTTCAAGGAAGCCCTTACCGTTCCCGGCCCCTGGAGGATCAGCCTTTATGCTTTCGGTGAATGCTTACCCTATGCCGACAACCGCATTACCCTTGACCACAACAACAAGGACCAATGGGGAAGGCCCATGATCGCTATCGATTGCTCCTTCAGGGAGAATGAAAAGAAGATGCATGCGGACATTGCAGTGGAAGGAAAGGCCATGCTCGAAGCAGCAGGATACAAGAACGTAAAGGTCAATGGCAGTATATCCTTTCCCGGCAATGCCAACCATGAAATGGGTACGGCCAGGATGGGCCGCGATCCCAAAACATCGGTGCTCAATGCCTTTAACCAGCTGCATGAAGTACCCAATGTATTTGTTACGGATGGCAGCTGCATGACATCAGGCTCTTGTGTCAATCCTTCCATCACCTATATGGCATTAACGGCAAGGGCCTGTGATCACGCGATGAAGGAACTGAAGAAAGGGAATCTTTGATTGCCCGAGGTTACTTGATAAGAAACTTACCTGCAATGCTTCCTGCAGCAAGGCATGCTAGCGGAAAAGATTGGACGAAATTATCAAGTTTCCCTCCATTCATGGACTGCTATCAACATTTCAACAGCCATTACTGCCAATTGGACAAAACCGAACTCCATAACCTTTGCCCCTGCAGTAGCTTGCCGGAAAAAAGATGAGACTTTTCTACAACCTTTTCCTTTTCAGCTTACTAGTAATTAGTTCTTTAACCACTGTTGCCCAGGAATCCGACCGATCCTTTGGCCGCCGGATCGGCATTATCGGTGGTTATAATTTTGTCGGCATTACCAAGGCTGACCAACTGAATACCAGCAATACCAATGGTTTCCTGGTGGGCGGTTTCCTTGCCCCCGGTGGCAGGGGCTCAATTGGTTACCGTACGGAAGTATTGTTCTCCCGCCAGGGGTATAATTACACATCCGGTGCAACGGATGGCAAGGTTCAACTGGATTACCTTATCCTTCCCCAATTCATGAATATCAGGATCACCAAATTCCTTAACCTGCAGGTGGGTACCCAGGTGAACTTCCTGCTCAGCAGCAAGGCAAATGATTCAACGAAAACCACTGGTGTAGATGGCGTGGTCAATAAAGTAAACGAATACTACAACAAGTACGGGATCTCCATGGCTGGCGGTGTGGAGGTGTACCCATTCAAGGGGCTGATCATCGGTGGAAGGTTCACTGCGAACATCACCCCGATCAATGCATCTTCCTTTACCGGCACGATCCCTGACTTCATCCCTTCCTCAGAAAAGCTGAAAAACAACCTGGTACAGCTTTACGCCGGTTACAGGTTCTAAACTTACCATCAAGAACACCCAATTTCCCGGCATGATGGGTCTTCCTGACCCACACTGAGACCAACCCTCAGGAAGGTATCCTATTCATTAAACTGCAATGACACCAATGCAAACAAAGCAACTATTAAACCTTGTCCTTTCCTTCTCCCTGCTCGTAATGACTCTTGGCAGTTGTTCAAAAGACAATGGCACAGCAACAGAGCAACCCGTTCCCCACCAGCCCGCACCCAAACCTGTTGGTATGCCATCCGGCGCTTTACAAACCTTTACCATTGGTGCCGGAGGCGGACAATTCGGCTCAACGGACGGCAGGATTACTGTAATTATTCCGGCGGGTGCGGTAGCCCAGAACACGAGTTTCCAGTTACAGCCCATCAACAGCACCTGTGATGCTGGTGTTGGCAATGGCTACAGGCTGCTGCCACATGGACAACAATTCAATAAGCCAGTCACCATCAGGTTTCACTACGAATCACTCACTGATTCCATTGCTGCTGAAGATGCGTTGGCTGTGGCTTACCAGGACCAGCAGGGAGTTTGGCAGATGATCCAAAAGCCGGTCATTGATAAAGCAAACAAAAAGCTATCTGTAACCACTGATCATTTTAGTGACTGGATCCTGATCACCTGGCTCAAGATAAACCCTGGTACTGCCGTGCTGGGAGCCAATGAAAGCAAGACCCTCCAGGTGGTCAACTTCCACCCCTATGCCGATGACCTGCTGGCTCCCCTTTCCCCGTCAGACAATACCACACTTCCATTAGGCGCGGGGGTTCCTGTACCGGCTAACTTAATCAAAAAATGGACACTTAACGGCAAAGGCAATCTCACTAACCAAGGCAGTAAAACCACCTACAAAGCACCGGCATCCATTACCAATAATGGCGGAGCGACAGTTGTTGCGGAGATCGCCAGCAATCAACACCAATTGTTGCTACTGGCCCATATCAAATTCCTGCAAGATGGCGTCACCTTCAGTATCGATGGCGGGGAATGGAAAACCTGGCCAGGCAATGTTGCCCGGATAAGTGAATCATTGTGCATGATCGCGGGCGTTTCCGGCGATACGGCACTCTCCATTGGCTGGCCGGGAGGAGCAGGTAGTTTTAATTGGCGTGCAGATGCGGAAGAACAGAATACTGAATTGACCCTGGCCAATATCCCCTTTAACTATAATTTCAATTCCTATTATGAAGACGCGAACGAACAGATCCAAAATAGTGGTGGTTCAGTGACGATCGATAAATGGGTAAATATCGGCGAATGGATTACCGGCAGTTTCTATTGTTCCCCAGCCGCCACCTTTTCCCCAACAACAGGCAAACAGATCAAGACCTCTACTATTGAAGGCAAATTCAGGTTAAGAAGGACCAATTGATCCCTATATCCCATCGTGATAATGACTAATATAATCCAGGAGAGGCATTAGCATAAAAATGGCACAAAAAGCCCGGTCGTTTTGAGCGTCCGGGCTTTTTAAATTTTGGCAACCATGCTATACCCGGCAATGCCAAGGGCTATTTGCTGCACTATAGCCACTGATCAGGAGCCAGATGCCTTTAAATTGCTTTAATTTGCTATAGTCCAAATCAAGGTGCGCGGATTAAATTGTAAGGACAACCTTCAAAATGCCAACAAACTTTTAAACAGATCGTTCCTGATGTCAAAACAAAAAAAGCTGTTGTTAGCCTGGCTCTTGTTGGTACAGTCAATCACATTCGCACAATACTCCCTTATCACCCTTTCCGGACTTGTCAGGGATAAGTCTTCCAAAACAAACCTACCCTATGTGAATGTGTTACTAAAAACCAGCAAGGACAGTATATTTATTACAGGAACCATTACCAATGATAAGGGGAGGTTTTCCTTTCCAAATATCCAACCTGGCAAATACCTTTTAGAATTCTCTTATAGCGGTTACAGCACCATCCTGCAACCGGTCTTCATTGGTAATCTGTCCCCATACCTCGACCTTGCAGCTATTGAACTCGAACCCGTCAGGCTGTTGCTGGGTGAAGTAGTAGTGACCGGAAAGCAGGAAGGAGTAGCTGCCAGAATGGACAAGAAGACATTTACCCTGGACAATAATATTACCCAGGGAGGCGGCTCTGTACTTCAGGCCATGCAAAACTTACCAGGGGTAACGGTGCAGGAAGGCAAGGTGCAATTAAGGGGTAGTGACAAAGTAGCTGTATTGGTGGATGGAAAGCAAACTGCGCTCACAGGATTCGACAACCAAGCCAGTCTTGACAATATTCCCGCATCAGCCATAGAGCGAATCGAGATCATCAATAACCCTTCGGCAAAATATGACGCTAACGGAAATGCAGGGATCATCAATATTATTTTCAGGAAAAACAAGAAGGAAGGATTCAACGGGAGGGCAGGAATAGCACTGGGTCTCGGCGCATTATGGGAAAAGCAGGAAAACCTTCCTGGCATCAGGCCGCAATTTCAGGGAACCCCAAAGGTCAACCCTTCACTTGCCCTGAACAACCGAAAGAAAAATATCAATACCTTTTTCCAGG
The DNA here is from genome assembly GCF_018595685.2 of Flavihumibacter rivuli. Classification (NCBI taxonomy): domain Bacteria; kingdom Pseudomonadati; phylum Bacteroidota; class Chitinophagia; order Chitinophagales; family Chitinophagaceae; genus Flavihumibacter; species Flavihumibacter rivuli. The sequence continues at coordinate 3,523,426 of NZ_CP092334.1, read as the reverse complement.
GTGACCTGTTCTACAACCCGACACTGAACAAGAACGAATTTGTAACCCGTACCTACGAAAATGGTGACACTATCCTCCAACAAACCAAACGGAACAGGGAAACCACCATCAGCACGGTCAAAGCAGGAATGGACTGGACCATCAATAACAACAACCAGCTTTCTTTTTCCGGACTCTTCAGCAGTGAAAAAATCATTGATAACGGCGATGAGCCATTTTACAACAAGGACCTGACTGAATTAAAGCGACTCTGGCAATTCCTGGAAGATGAGGTCAAAACGACTGTTACTGCTGCAACCGCTTACCAGCATAAGTTCAGTCAACCAGGGCATCTGTTGAACATCGGACTCAACTATACCTTCCACCGGGAAGATGAGAAATACTTCTTTACCAATCAAATGCCCGATTACACAGGTTATGATGCATTTAAATTGCTGTCCGATGAACATGTTACGGATTTCAGCCTGGATTATACCCGTCCGCTGAAGCATGGCAGGCTGGAAACAGGGATCAAATACAGGTGGCGAAATATCCCTACTGAAATGATCTTTTATCCCGGGCTTAACTCCCCAATTGACAGCACTGCCGGCGGATGGGCAGTTTACAAAGAACATATCCCCGCGCTATACGGCAATTATGTATTTGAAAATGACCGTTATGAACTGGAGGCGGGGCTACGGATGGAATATGTTAGCGTCAACTACGATGTCGACCCCAATCACAATACCTATAAAAGCGATGGCTATTCCTACACCAAACCCTTCCCCAATCTTCGATTGGCCTATAAGTTCAATGAACGCAACAAACTGAGTTTTTTCTTTAATCGCAGGGTAGACAGGCCCGCAGAGCTCGATATCAGGGTATTTCCCAAATATGATGATGCCGAGATCATAAAGGTTGGTAACCCTGCACTACAACCACAATACACCAACACCTACGAATTGGGCTATAAAACGGGCTGGTCAGGAGGATCGCTTTATTCGGCCCTCTACCACAAGGCATCAGAAGGAACCATCACCAGGATCGGCAGTATTCAACCAGGCAGTACGATCATTTACAACATCATGCAGAATGCAGGAAAAAGCAGGGCGACAGGCGTGGAAATGCTATTATCAGGAGATGTTTCCAAAAGCTTTTCCTTTAACCTCAACCTTAATCTTTACCGAAACCAGATCGACTCATTCACGGTTGAAAACCTCTACCCTTCACCAAATACTTTCAGCGCACCTACTAGCAGGATCAACTCAGGGAACATCAAGTTGAATGCCTTCATTCACCTCCCCAAACAGCTTGACCTGCAGCTAACCGCGATCTACCTGGCGCCAGATATTATTCCCCAGGGCAGGATCGACGGACGCTTTACCCTGGATGCAGGCATCAAAAAACAAATCCAGAAAGGCAAAGGGGAACTTTACCTGAATGCGACGGACCTGTTCAATACCATGGTAATAAGGAAAGAGATCAAAGGGGATGGATTTAGTTATACCAGCAGTGATTATTATGAAACCCAGGTGATCAGGCTGGGCTATCATTTCAAGTTCTGAACCCGGTTTTCATAAGCCTTTTCATCAACCTTGCTGCATTCATTTCTTCCCGGCGGACCACAGCAGTAACAATCGCAGGAAACAAAGGGATTCCTATACTTCTTTACCCATCCTGCCACAGACCTCAGGTGCCATTCACCCTGGTAGTATTACAGTCATCACCAGACCGGGCTAGAGTAAAGGCCAGTTCAAACAACTGCCCCTTAATAATCCGGGACCTTCCCTCCGCACTTAAATCAACATAAACAGCAATTGGATACCCGGGCCGGATGGACGGACAATTTTCAAATCTAGCTTTGGGTAAAATCTTTTCCTGTCGGACGGCTATATCTGTCTGACCCAAACAAAATAACCATACCGTGGCAAGCATATTTTCATTCCCCAACCATTGCCTGAAGGAAATGATGTTGATGGCAAGCCTCCTGCTGGGCGGCATCGCTTCTGCACAACATGATGAGGTAGCGAGGGCAGAACAGGCTTTTGCCAATAAGGCCATCGAGCAAGGAATGAAAAGGGCCTTCCTGGAAAACCTTCACCCCAAAGGGGTCATCTTTGATGAAGGCAGGATCCTGAACGGCATCAGCATTTGGGAGAAGACACCCGAAAGCAATGCCAAACTCTATTGGAAACCCTGGTACACCGGCCTATCCAAATCCGGCGACCTGGGATTTTCAACTGGACCCTATGAGATCAGGATCCCCGGGAGGGATAGCGCTGTTGCTGCCGGGAGTTATAATTCCATCTGGGTAAGGGATGGGGAAAAGGAATGGAAAGTGATGGTGGACCTGGGCATAAGATATTCACCTTCCTTGTTTGGCACCAGCCTGGAAAACAAGGATTGGCCAAAAGGCCCCTTACTTACCGGCAAGACAGGCCAGCATGATGGTTGGCAGGAAGCGGAAAAAGCATTCCTGGATGCTTATGTGTCACAGGGCAGTAAGGGGATCGGGCAATTTATTGGCCAACAGACCTGGTTCTGCATAGATGGTCGCCATCCGGCCTTGGGGGCTGAACAATCAAGGGCCGTTCTCCCAACCATTCCTGATCAACTGGATTTTGAACCGGTAGATGGAGGCATGGCCCAGGCTGGTGACCTCTGCTACGTTTATGGTAATGTCCACTATAATGGCAGGACCAATAATTTCCTGAAGGTCTGGCAATACGGGGATAAAGGCTGGGTCCTGGTCTTATTGGTCCTGCAATGGTAGGGCTTAACCAAACCCTGAATATTCACCACTAAAATGTAACTTGATACCAGTCTCTAACACCCTCCTCATGAATGAAAGAAAGATCAGGACCTGGCTACCATTGATACTGCTGGTTTTTATCCTGCTTTTCTTTTATGGCATCTATATCCGGGACCTCAAGTCAGGTATCCAGATCATTGCATTGAGTTTTTTCTATTCCCTCGCTTCCTGCGAAACGGCCCGTTGGCTGGCCCTGACCTCACGCCTGAAACACCCGGGGCTTGCCCTGACCCGGAAAAGGCTCAGGTATATGGCACTGATCAGCATTCCTTTCCTGGTACTTGTACCCATGCTTGATGAAGCAGTCACTTTCCTGGTAGGGTTCTTCACTGTTGACAACCTCAAATGGGGGCTCCTGTTCCGGGATTACCTTACCATGGTGGGCTTGAACCTGCTTTGCACGGTAATAGTGGTTGCCGTGTATGAGGGTATCTACTATATTGAGAACTGGAAAAAATTATATGATGAATCGGAACAGCTGAAAAAGATCACGCTCAACAGCCAGTTCCAATTCCTGAAAGAACAGATCAAACCACATTTCCTGTTCAATAGCCTCAATACCCTTACCTCCCTGATCGGCACAGATCCGGAAAGGGCTGAACAATTCGCAGTGGAAATGTCTTCCGTATATCGTTACCTGCTTACCAACCAGGATAAGGAACTCTCAACGGTGAAGGAAGAACTGGATTTCCTTCATTCCTATATACATTTATTGAAGACCAGGTTTGCAGACTCCCTGCAAGTAAACATCAGGATCCCGGAAAGGGAATACCAAATGCTGATCCCTCCCTTGGTATTGCAATTGCTGGTAGAGAATGCCGTCAAGCATAATATCGTTTCCAGGGACAGACCCCTTTTTGTTTCCATTGAAACAGACGGGGAACACAGCCTGATCGTGACCAATAATATCCAGCGAAAGGCCAACCCGGAACCTTCGGAAAAGACCGGGTTGAACAACCTTATTACCCGTTACCAGTTATTGAAGATGGACAACCAACTCTCCATCACCGATAATGACCAGATCTTTAAAGTGGTGTTGCCTTTGATTGAAAGCAGTATTTACCAATCACTGGGGCTTCCCAAAAAGGACCCGGCTAATTTCCCAAACCAAGCATCATGAAACCTTTGAATATTGTAATCGTTGAAGATGAAGCGCCGGCCGCAGAGCGCCTGATCAAAATGCTGAAGGAATATGACCCGGCCATGCAGGTACAGGCCAGGCTGGATACAGTTCAATCGGCAGTGGACTGGTTCTCGCAACATGGGTCTCCCGACCTGGTATTCCTGGATATTGAACTGGGGGATGGAAGGAGTTTTGAGATCTTCTCCCGTATCCAAATCAACAGTTATATCATTTTTGTAACCGCATTCAATGAATATGCCATCCAGGCATTCAAGTATAACAGTGTCGACTACCTGCTCAAACCCCTGAAGAAGAACGAACTGCATTACGCCCTGGACAAGTTCAGGAACATGTCGGGGGCCAGCCAGCCAACAGTTGACCTGGCCGCCTTACTGGACAACCTGCAACCCAAGGGGAACAAGGTGTACAAGAACCGCTTCCTGGTAAAGAAAGGGACAAGGTACTTCTCTATAGAAGCCAAAGAAGTGGCGCATGTGTATACCAGGGATAGGGTTCATTTTATCAAGACCAAGGATGGGACAGACTATATCATCGACAACAACCTCGATGAACTGGAAGAGCAATTGTCACCTGACCATTTCTTTCGGGTCAACCGGCAGTTTATCGTCAACTACGATACCATCCAGGAAGTGCATGCCTGGTTTGATGGCAAGCTCAAGATCATGGTCAAACCCACCCCTTTTGAGGATATCGTGATCAGTAGGTTAAAGGCGGGCGATTTCAAGGAATGGCTGAATAAATAATAAGGCTGGCACATATTGAATCTATTTGCCATTCTAATTCCCCATTCATCCATTAATCTTCAGGAACCCAACCAGGAAACCTCAATAATCAATCGACGGGCGGAATAAATCCCTATTTTAGATTCCGCTTTGAAAAAGGCCATAACCATAATTGTACTGCTAACCATGCTGGTGGAGGTCACCGGCTATAAGCTGTTTTTCTCCTTCTGGCACTGGCAGGTCAAAAGATCGGTAAAGCAAAGCCTTCGCAATCCACGCAACCATCGCAACGCCGAATACCTGGTCTTTGAGGAACAGGAATGGCTTGGCCTGGAAAAGCACAAGGACGAGTTCTCCTACAGGAACAGCATGTATGATGTGCTGGAAATGAAAAGGGAGAACGGCAAGGTCATTGTGAAATGTATCAACGATAAAAAGGAAAATGAACTGATCGCCCGCACAAAAGCGTTCAACTCGGATTTCTTTGCCAAGGGTGGAAAGAAGAAGGCTGTACAATTGCTGAATGCGATCAGTGCGCCCTTCCTTTTACCGGAAACCATCAGTATTCCACCATACTTCGTTCACATCAACACCTTCTTCTTCAACGACTGCTGGGAGCCCGGTCCCACGCTTGATATCCCCACCCCACCTCCCCTGTTCGGGTGACCCTTCCCATTTTTAATACTATCATTCCAACAATCAAAACATGTATTCCGGCAGGAAGGGAATCCACCTGCCCATAACTATTCCATCCAGTTAACACAGTATATGAGAACATTATTTAGTGCCTTGCTGGCGCTGGGGACAAGCATTGCCTTTGCCCAGGAACAGCAGGGAAAAGTATTTGACATACAAAGCCAGCAACCGCTCTCAGGTGCTACCATCAGGATGCAGGGAAGCAAGGCCAGGACAAGCGACAAGAACGGGTCCTTCAACTTTAACTGCGGTACTGCCAAGAGCCTTACCGTATCCTTTGTCGGCTATGAAACCATTACCGTTACGATAAAGGATTGTAATACGCCATTAGCCATCGGGATGACACCCAGAAGCCAGCAGCTCGACGAAGTGGAGATCTCCGCAATTTCCAACCAGAACAGGCAATTGCTTTACCAGCCTGTTTCATTGACCAAATTGTCCGAAACGGAACTGAAACGTTCAGTGGGCCTCTACCTCGATGATGCCATCAACACCAATGTCCCAGGGGTAACCATGAACAGGAGAACGGTATCAGCAGGCCAGCAATTCAATATCAGGGGTTACGGCAATGGTGCCAGGGGAACCAGGGGCATCAGCAGCAATTTCGATGGCCAGGGTTATAAAGTATACCTGAATGGCATCCCCCTTACCGATGCCGAGGGCATTACCGTGATGGATGATATTGACTTCAGTTCTATTGGTAATGTGGAAGTCACCAAAGGACCGGCAGGAACCCTATATGGATTGGCCATCGCCGGTGCCGTGAACCTGAATACTATCAAACCGGGTAAAGGCAGCAGCCTGAGCCAGGAACTCATGTTTGGCAACTATGGCCTTCGCCGTTACACTACGCAGTTCCAGTCGGGCAGCGACCGTTCTTCTATCCTGCTGAACTACGGCAACCAGCAATCCGATGGCTATAGTATCCATAACAAGTCCAGCAAGGACTTCGTGAACTTTGCAGGTAATTTCCAGCCCAATGAGAAACAAAGCATCAATGCCTTTGTGGGTTATGCCAACAGCTACGATGAAAGGTTTGGGGAACTGACCATTGACCAATGGAACAATGGGGATTATTCCGGCAACCCTGAATACATCAAGCGTGACGCACACAGCAATGTGATCACCATTCGTGCAGGCATCGGTCATACTTACCAGTTCTCCAAGCAGTTCTCCAACACCACCTCCATCTACGGAACCGGACTGAACAGTAATGCCAGCAGTGCCGGCGGTTGGACGGACAAGACCTCCATCAATTACGGCCTGCGCTCCACCTTTAATACCAGGTTCGCGCTGAACAGCGGTACCAGCCTTAACGGTATTACCGGCGTGGAAGCCCAGCGCCAGGATGCACAGGTCATTGGTTACAATATGAAACAGGATCCCAATGATACGGGCAACAACTGGGTGTATGGCCAAAGTCCCTATTGGGTGATCAACGCCACTACCTCCAATGTGTCCACCATCAGTAAGACCAGTACGGTCTTTACAGAATGGACCCTCGCCCTTCCCAAGGACCTTTCCATTACCGGAGGCATCAGCCTGAGCCAGATGGACCTGGAGTTGAACGATCGCTTCAATGCAGCCTTGCCAACCAGGCCAACCCGTTACCAACGGAATTATAGTGGCATGTTGTCCCCGCACCTGGCCATCAATAAAGTGATCAATAAGAATGTTTCCCTTTATGCGTCCTACAGCAAGGGCTACAAGGCCCCGGTCAGTTCCTACTTCTATATCACCACACCTGCCGTGACCAACCCGGCCACACCACCGACCGGCAGGGTGAATGAAGACCTGAAACCTGAGATCGGCAACCAGTTCGAGATCGGCAGTAAAGGGCAATTAGTGGACAAAAGGCTCCAGTATGAATTCAGCCTGTTCCATGCAGTCTTTGCAGATAAAATGACTGCAGTTGCCGTTCAATCACCCGCATCCCCCAATACTACCCTCTATTCCTATATGGTGAACGGGGGCAAGCAGATCCACAAGGGTCTGGAAGCATCGGTACACTATATGGTATGGCAATCCAAGGAGCAGTTCGTCCGTAGCATCCGTCCATTTGCCAACCTGACCTTTTCGGATTTCAAATATGGCGATGGATTCACCATCCAGAAATCAGTTAGTGTGAAAGAGGATTATAGCAACAAGGAAGTGGCGGCTGTGGCCAGGGTGGTGGCCAACCTGGGCGTTGACCTGCAATTCGGTCATGGCATCTATGCCAACCTGGTGTACAATTACCGCGACAGGATGCCCATCACTTCATTGAATGACTTTTACGCCAGCAGCTATAACCTGCTGAACGGCAAGATCGGTATCCAGCAAATGCTGGGCAGGCATTTTAACGTCCATGCCTATGCGGGAATCAGCAATATGACCAATACCAGGTATTATATCATGGTATTCGCGAACCAATTGCCCGATGCTTATGTGCCGGCAGCGAGGAACGCACTGGTCTTTGGGGGCGTCAACCTGGCTTACCATTTTTAACCACAAGGGCGATGGCAGGTCCATCGCCCCTTTCAACTGTTTACCAATGAAAAAAATACTTGTGATCATTTTGGCCATCGGGACATTGACAGCCTGTGGCCGTTTTGGAAAGAAGGAAAAAGATGGTGCAGGCATGCGGATCGTCAGTCTATCGAAGCACCTTACTGAATTCATCTTTGCCTTGGGTAAAGGGCATGAGCTGGTGGCAGTAGACCTTAGCAGTACCTATCCCGACAGCGCCAAACAATTACCAACCGTGGGCTATCACCGTGCCCTGAACCCGGAAGGCATCATTGCCGCGAACCCCGGATTGGTAGTCCACAGTAATGATATCGGACCTGACAATGTACTGCCACAGATCACCAAAGCCGGTCTAAGCGTCAAAAGCTTTGGTGGGGCGAACACCATCGACAGCACCAGGATGCTGATCCGTGAACTGGGACAGTTCTTCCATGAAGAAAAAATGGCCAACTCACTGGTGGCCAAAATGGATAGCGATTTACAAAAGGCGGAGGCATTCCTTCAATCAAGGGCCATTACAGACACGCCATCAGTAATGATCATTCATTTTGGCCGGGCCATGAATATCTATTTTGTCATGAGTGGCAGGAAAGGTCCTGGCGATAAGATGATCGAGCTGGCGGGCGGGAAAGTGGCAGGATACGATGGCAAGGGGGCACGCCAGTTAAGTGCGGAGGCGGTTGCTGCTGCCGATCCTGATATCATCATAGCAACAGACTATGGCTATGACCAGATGGGCAGCATGGACAAGTTCATCAGTACCGTGCCAGGTGTTGCCCTGACCAAGGCCGGTAAAAACAAACGCATCATCCGTTTTGAGGAGCATGACCTGGTTTACTTTGGTCCAAGGACCGGCGAGAATATCATTCAATTGATCCAGCAGATCCACCCAAATGGCAGCAATGAAAAATAAGCGTCAAGTTATCCCTGCACTTGCCGTGATCCTTGTGGTCACAACAGTGGCAGCCATAGCAGAAGGGGCGGTGCAGATCCCCGTTACAGCAATGGTCTCGGGAATACAGCATTGGTTAAGTGGCGAGGAGCTCATTGGCCTGCAGGAGAATGTCTTCATTGAACTTCGCCTGCCGAGGGTCTTGCTTTGTTGCCTGGTTGGTTCCATCCTGGCCGTCAGCGGTGTGCTGATGCAGGGGCTATTTCGAAATCCCATTGTTGAACCGGGATTGGTTGGCACCAGCTCCGGCGCTGCATGCGGGGCCGCCCTGGTATTTGTGCTCGCAGCAGGGATAGATCCCGGCTTGAAGGCCAACCTGGGTGCATGGCTGGCCCCACTATTTGCATTTGGTGGGGCAATGCTGGCCACCCTTCTGGTGTATACATTGGCCGGTGAAGGAAAAGGCTCATCGGTTGTATCCCTCTTACTCGCAGGCATTGCAGTCAATGCGATCGGCCTGAGTGGAACCGGCTTCCTGGCTTATATAGCCCGTGACCCCCAGGCCAGGAGCATCACCTTCTGGAGCCTGGGAACCTTTTCAGGCGCCAGCTGGTGGCAGGTAGTGATCGTTGGCACTACAGGAATTTCAGGCTGCCTGCTTGCTTTCCGTTATGCCAAACAACTGAATACATTATTGCTGGGCGAGGAAGATGCGAATTACCTTGGCGTTGATACGGTGATGCTTAAGCGAAAGATCATGATCCTGAATACCGCCATGGTAGCCATTGCCACTGCATTCGTTGGCGTGATCAGTTTTGTCGGCCTGATCGTTCCACACATCCTGCGCCTGCTCATGGGTAGTGATAACCGGAAACTGTTGCCAGCTGCAGCATTGGCCGGGGCTATCCTGCTCAACCTGGCCGATATGGCCGCCAGGCTTCTATTGGCGCCAGCAGAGATCCCGATCGGGATCATCACCTCTTTGGTTGGCGCACCAATATTCATCATCCTGCTAAAGAGATCGCAACTGGCGGTCACGAAAGGAGAGCATCATGGTTAAACTGGAACAGGTTGAATACAGCTCAGGAAAAAAAAGGATCATCCAAAAACTGGATGTTTGCCTCGAAGCCGGCAAGCTGCATGTGATCATTGGACCGAATGGCTCCGGCAAATCCACTACACTTAAACTCATAGCCGGTGAGTTGAACCCAACCAGCGGAAAGGTCTTTCTCAATGGCATCGACCTGAAGAACATCGGGAAAGCTGAACTGGCCAGGTTCCGTGCAGTAATGAGCCAACATGCCCAGCTCAGTTTTCCCCTACCTGTTGGCGAGGTAGTAATGATGGGCAGGTACCCCTTCTTTGATATCAGGCCATCCGCCGCTGACGAAAGTATTGTGGAAACGGCCATGCAAAGAACAGGCGTACGGCACCTGGCGGGGCGCGACTACTTAACCCTTTCAGGAGGAGAGAAACAAAGGGTCCAATTTGCCAGGGTCTTGGCCCAGCTGGAATCAGATGGAGAACCCTCCAACAAGTTATTATTGTTGGATGAAGCCGTTGCCAGCCTGGACATTAAATTCCAGCACCAGGTTTTGAAAGAAGCAAAAGCTTTGGTCAACCAAGGGGTCACTGTTGTTTGCATCCTTCATGACCTCAACCTGGGGTTGCAATATGGAGATTCCTTATTGATGATGAAGGAAGGGTCCATGGTGTATCGATTGGATCAACCCCATAACCTTACCCCGGCCATGATCCGCGATGTTTTTGATGTAGAGGCAAGCATCATTCAGCCTCATGCAGCCAACAGGCCGGTAATTGTATATTGATCAATAACATAAATGGAGCCATCAGGAAAAGGATGGCTCCTTAATTTTTTATCTCGGCTCGATCAGGTCCCAGAGGTTCCCGTACAGGTCTTCAAAAACAGATACCTTACCAAAGTCCTCAACGGCCGGCTCCCGGATGAATTTCACGCCCGCGTCGCGATAGCGCTCATAATCACGGTCAAAATCATCGGTATGCAGGAAAAGGAATACGCGCCCACCTGTCTGGCGACCGACAACGCTCTCCTGTTCAGGATTAGCGGCCTTGGCCAATAGCACATTGGCACCTCCGCTCCCCTTTGGCCTAACCACCACCCAGCGCTTGGTGGGACTCATTACAGAATCTTCCACCAGTTCAAAACCAAGTGTATGCACATAAAATTGGATGGCTTCATCGTAATCCCTTACAACAATGGCTATCTGGACAAGTCTTTGGTTCATATCAACTGAATAGTGAGGGCAAAACTAAAGGTTCCGGTCCATCCATGGGAAAAACAGTAGTGTTCACCGCCAACCTATAGCTTTGTAGCCAATCAAAAAAACGCATTATGGGCCAGTCATTGGCATTGGAACAGGTCATCCCTGCAGCGATCATGGAAAGGATACGCCGGTATTCAGCAAGCGCCGAACAAATGCGGCAACTGCACCCGGAACAAGTGGCCATTCTTCACCAGGAGGGCTGGTTGAGAATGATGGTGCCAAAGGCCTACGGAGGATTGGAGCTGGGCTTTCCTGAAGTGATCAGGTTGGAAGAAGCCCTGGCATGGGTGGATGGAAGCATAGGATGGACCGTCACCTTGTGCAGTGGCGCCAATTGGTTCATTGGATTCCTTCCCGATGAAACAGCAAAGGAGTTCTTTGGCGATTCGCATGTTTGTCTCGCCGGCAGCGGTGCACCCACTGGTACGGCCCAAATCACAGGGAATGGGTATATCATTAATGGACGGTGGAAATACGCTACAGGCAGTCCGATCGCTACTGCCTTCACCGCCAACTGCCTGCTGGAGAAAGATGGGCAACCCATACTGGATGCAAATGGACAGCAGGCAATAAGGGCATTTGTATTCAAACAGGAAGAAGTGATCATCAACGATGACTGGTCAACCATTGGCATGATCGCTACTGCCAGTAACAGTTACGAAGTAGAAGAACTGGAAGTTCCTGAAACAAGGAGTTTTGTCATAACACCCGACGCCGCGCGGCTCGATGGACTGATCTTCCGGGTTCCATTTTTGCCATTTGCCACCGCTACCCTCACTGCCAATCTATCGGGAATGGCCATACGATTCCTGGAATTGGCCGGGCAGCTCAATGAAGAGCGGCTCGCCAAAGGCCAGGTAGACGAAGCATTTGGCAGGATGGTGAAGGGATCCATCAGTGAATCCAACCGACAAATCACCGCGTTACGAAAGCTTTGGTACGATCTCATTGAGGATTACTGGAAATTCGGCAACACCTTTGGGATATTCCAGGAAGAACTTTCAGATCTGTTGGCAATAAGCAGCAGGGGACTTGCCAATAGTTCAAGGCATTATGTAGATGAGATCTATCCGCTCCTTGGACTCGCCGCTGCCAACACGGCTACCGAGATCAACCGGGTTTGGCGCAACCTGCATACGGCCAGTCAGCATGCCTTGTTCGCCTCCATTCAAGACCACGATCAGGCACAATAGAAAAAGGACTGCATTTGCAGTCCCTTTTCTACTATTTCAAACTAGTGAATGAATTAATACAGGTAAGAGAGGGCAGTCTTGTCGTTCGCATTGAACGGACGGTTCTGGCCGCTACCGATACAAGCCAGCATCCAGGAGTTTGGATCAGGACCGGCAGGGGTACCTGGGATCAGGATAGCTCCTACAGTGGAAGCACCTTCATTGGCAGTTGAACCACCACAGCTATAACTGCGATCCATGTAGTCGGTATGACGGAAACCAATGCAATGACCGATCTCGTGGGCCAGGATAGTGGCCACTGTACTCTGGGGCTGGCTGCCGATTGCACGGGTGTTAACCAGGACCTGGTTATGGGGATTGCCTTGCGCAGTAGGGAAACCGGCAGAAGCCAGGTACTGGGCATTCCTTGGAGCCTGGGTAATCGCGATATTAGCACCAGAACTTACCCTTTGGAAAGTCAGCTGGAGGTTCTCCGCATTGAAACGGGCAATCGCTTCATCGGTTGCGGCAACATAGGAAGAAGCCAGCCTTGAATCAACACTAATGGTGATCACGCGGGGAAGACCTGTCACCAGGTTAGTGGTGCGGTACTGCTCTGACTGGCCAACACGCAGGATAGCGCCTTGCATGTTGCGGCCAAGGTCATTCCTGGAGATGAAAATATCACCTTCCACAATGTAACCACCATCGGTGGCCTGGATGCCAGTGGTAGTGAAACCCATGGCCTTGATGCCATCCACCACTTCCTGGGTTACAGCATTTGGCTCTTCAGCCACTGTAGCAGCCTTCTTACATGAAGCACCTGCGATAAGCAAAGCCAGCGCTAAGGCTGACAAACGGAATTTGTTTTGCATGTGTGTTAGTTTGTTTGGTGTTTGAAATAGAATACGAATTATTGTTTGGCTTATTAAAATACTATTTTCCCGGTAATTTCAACATTAATGCCGGGTGTTTTTAAAAGATTACCGAAAAACCCCGGTTTGTTTAAGCTTACCGCATGCATCCCGCTTTTACCTAAATTTAGTCCTTTGAAAACTATGCGAATCACCCTGTTCCTTGCCCTTTGCGCCTTCAGTTCAGTGAGTTCCCTGGCCCAGGGACTGACCGATAGGGACAGTTCCCTCTCCTTATTGCGGAGGGGGATAACCGAAAACAAAGTGGGAACAACAATCAGGGAACCATTCAATCCTTCCCAAAAGGCCTACGCCATTCCGGGCCAAACTTTACCGAAAGGCATCCGCGTGTTACGCAGCTTCAACAAGGACTATGTGATTGTGGCCATCCCAACGGAGCAGGAATGGAATTCACTTATCCGGCAGGGCATTCAACCCATTGCGGTCAACGACTATTGGAAACTATCCCCTGAGCTGGCAGAAACTGTCCTTGCAGCAAAGCAGGATGACCAGCAACAATCCTATTTAGTGGAACTGAGTGACCCAAAGGCATTCACTGATCATTACATAGGGAATCGCAACATAAGCTTCAGCAAGGTTTCCGGGCAACACAACATAGCGATCATCCGGACAAGTTTCCATTGGCTGGAAAAGCATATCCTGCAGGACACAATGGTACGCTTCATTGCCCGCCAACGCCAGCCTGTTGTGGAAAGGGAGCTGACCGGTTTCGACCTGAGCGCCAATGCCGTAAATGCCGCCCATCGTCTATGGCCTGACATTGATGGCCGTGGTCTTACCGTATCCATCAAGGAAGAAATAATGGATACGGTCGATATTGATTTCAAAGGCCGTTATAAGTCTTCCCCCGATGCCGCAAAACTGATGCAGGCACATGCCACCACCATGACCACTATTATAGCCGGTGGCGGCAATACCTATTTTACCGGGACAGGGGTGGCCAGGGGCAGCCAGTTCAGCTCCTCCGATTTTGCCAACCTGCTTCCTGATAATGATGCCAACCTAACCGGGACAGGCATTTCGGTCCAGAACCATTCCTATGGCACCGGCATCGAGAACTTCTATGGTGCAGACGCCCGGGCCTATGACCAGCAGGTCAACGCCCTCCCTTACCTGGTCCATGTGTTTTCTGCAGGTAATTCCGGCAGCCTCACCAGCACCAGTGGTCCTTATGCCGGCATTGAAAAAATGGCCAACCTGACCGGGAGTTTCAAGATGGCCAAGAACGTGATCCTGGTGGCCGCAATGGATTCAATTGGTAATATTCCGGCTGCCATTTCCAGGGGTCCGGCCTATGATGGCCGCCTCAAACCCGAACTGGTAGCATTCGGGGAAGATGGTAGTTCCGGTGCAGCTGCCCTGGTATCCGGCTTCTCCCTTCTGATCCAGCAGTCTTACCGCGACAAACATGGCCAATTGCCTTCAGCGGCACTGGTAAAATCCATCCTGGCCAGCACGGCAACGGATATAGGTGCGAGAGGCATCGACTTCGCCTCCGGCTATGGGGCAGTCAATGCTGTCAGGGCGATCGCCCTGGTAAAGAAAGGACAATACCATAATGGCATGATCAATACCGGACAGCAGGATAGCTACCGGTTAACCATACCCGAAAATATCGGTCAAGCGAGGATTGTCCTCTCCTGGCTGGATCCCGCAGCCCTTACCAACAGCAATACGGCGCTGGTCAATGACCTCGACCTGGAGCTGGTCAACGAATTGACCGGGGAAATATGGCAACCCTGGGTGCTCAACAGCACCCCATCGCTTGATGCATTGACCCAATTGGCCACCAGGAAAAGGGATAGCCTGAACAATACGGAAATGATCAGCCTTGATATACCGGCAGCGGGCAATTACCTGGTGAAGATCCGCGCTAACAACCTAGCCACTAACCTGCAGGCCTATGCGCTAAGCTGGCATTTTGATACCCTCAATACTTTCCAGTTCACCTTCCCTGTAAAAGGGGATAACCTCCTTCCCGGCAAACGCAACACCCTCAGGTGGCAATCCGGTTATAATGGAACTGGCCAACTGGAATACCAGCTTAACAATAGTGGCAGTTGGCAGTCGATGGATCCCAATGTTGACCTGTCTACACCTCATTATAAGTGGCAGGCTCCTGACCAGTTTGCCAGCATCACCTTCAGGATGACCATTGGCGCCAACACCTACCATTCTGATACCGTCAGCATCTCCAATAACTTATTGATCAGGACAGGATTCAATTGTGTAGACTCCTTCCTGATTTATTGGCAGAAAGCCCCAACAGCTGTACAGGGCTACAGGTTGTACCGGCTTGGTGATCGCTACCTCGAACCCTTTACCGAACTAACAGATACTGCATTGGTACAATATGCCAGCAACAATCCCTATGAATATTTTACTGTCGCCCCCATATTAGCAAACGGCGTTGAAGCTGAGAAAGCCTACACCTTCAATTACAAAACGCAGCAGACCGGCTGTTATATCAGGAACTTCCTGGCAGATGCAGGTCAACCCAATGAAGCAAGGTTAACACTGGAATTGGGCACCACTTATAGCGTAAAAAAGATCGGCTTTGAGCAACTGACCAAAAATGGCTTTATTGAGTTATCAGCGGTTAGCCCTGTTGTGACCTTCCAAAACATCACTACCACATTTGCTTCAAACGGCTTAAATATTTTCAGGGCCTATGTTGAACTCGAGAATGGCACCAGGCTATATACCCCCAATGAATCCGTATACCAATTCAATGAGAATCCTTACTATGTCTTTCCCAATCCGGTCAACAAAGGACAGTCGCTTAGAGTAATGGTGGAAGACCCGGAAGGAACTTCCTTTGTATTGTATGATATCAATGGCCGCCTCCTCTTCCAGCAGCGCCTGAGCAACACCATCCAATCCATCGACCTATCCAGGTTGCAGGCAGGTATCTATATCTATACCATCATCAAGGACGGACAAAGGCAACTCACCAAAAAACTGGTGATCCAATAAAACGGGAAGGCTAACAGCAAAGACTAACCGAGCTTCTTTAATTCTCGGCGGTATTCGAACTGCAGGTCTTCATGCAGGGAATCAATGACCTTGCTGATCTTCTTCAATTGGGCTTGGTATAGGTTCAATAAGGCCGGGCTCTTTTCAAATTCAATGCCCGAGGCTTTCAATTCCTGGCAATAGTGGATCAGCCATTCCACTTCTGCCTGTTTGGAACCGGTATATCGGCAGTACTTATTGATGGTTCGGAGGATCTTGCGTAAGGTCTTCTTGGCAAAATATAAACTGGACCGGTTGATCCCACCAAAGTCCGCACTGATGGACTCCTTCACCAAACGGATATAGCCCTCTTCATCCTGCGCTTCAAACAAGAGGTAGGTAAGCAGTTCCTTGTTCTCCTTCTTGAACCTGGCCAGCCTTAAACACAATTCCACCAATTCCTGGGCTGGCAATTGCTGCAATTCCTGTTTGATCTCATGTACAGTAGCGGACTTCATTCCCTTTATCGATTTGGATCAAATATCCGCAATAAAAAACCACTAAGGCCAGCTTGTGAAGATTAAAGCGAAGGCCTTAGTGGCAGTAGATCACATGGATCAGAATGTATTCTCATCCGCGCTGGGTCCGTAGCTGCCGGGGATAGGTACGTCCAGCAGTCTCAGGTATACCCCCAATTGGGCGCGATGGTGTACGATCTGGCAATAGGTCATGCGCATCACTTCAGGCCTGGGAGATACGTCATGGATCTTCGCCCCACTGCGAAGGGTCCAGTCGCCTTCCAGCATCCCGTCATTCCCTTCGGCCAGGGCCTTCTTGCCTTCTGCCAGCGATTGCTCGAAAAAGGCCAGTAGTTCCGCACGGGATTTGATAACAGGGAGTTTATGGTCCATCACTTCGAAATCAAGTTCATTGGTATGGAGGATCATCGGCACCCAGGAAGGCAGTTCTGCCAGGTGGGTGGACAGCATACGCAGGTCCATACTCTTGGGATGGGGCTTCCAGTCGAACTTGTCTTCAGGGATCCTTTCCAGCATTTTCCTGGTCGTCACTGACTCCTGCTCCAGCTCACGGAGCAAATTGGCTAAGATTGTCATAGGTTCATGTTTTAATTGAACCACAAAGCAAATACTGGTCACTGACAACCCTATGGCAGTCTGTTTGAGAGGGGTAAAAATTTATTGATAAGGGGTGATGGTTAGGGGCCACGAAGTCACTAAGACTCGAAGGAGCACGAAGACGTCTTCGTGCTCCTTCGTGCCTTTGAGCCTTTGTGGCAAGTACTCCGTAAATCCTATAGTGGACGATGGGGTGAAAAAGTTTATTGATCTATCGGGCAAAGCTTGACATAATCATTCAGGTCCATCAGGCTTTCATTCAGGAAAGGCAGGTCGGTGCTGACCATGGACTTGATCCTGGACACCCTGAAATCACGGTAATCCTTGCGGTGATGGCACCAGCCGATCAGGTGCCAGGCAAAGGCATAAAAGACCAGGCCGATGGGCTCTACCCTTCTCCTGCTGGCAATCCCCTCCTTATTCTCATAAGCGATCTCCAGGATGGTCCTACCGGCAATAGCAGCCTGGATCTTCGAGAGATAGGCATAATCGGGCATGAAGCATTCCGGCAAATGGAACTTGATATTGCGGTCAAGGAATTCCAGCTTCTCTTTCTGTTGATGCCTCAGAACTGTTTTCACCTTACCGAGGGCGGAAGAATAATGCTTCTTGATCGACAGGTCGGCAAAACCACCCACCATGGCTTCCATCAACAGGAGCGCATTGGCCTCTTCCGTCGTAAAGGAGACCGGGGGCAGGAAGTATCCCTGCATCACATAGTATCCTTTGCCCTGTTCAAAGCCCAGCGGAACACCTTGCTCACCAATGGCCTTGATATCACGGTATACGGTCCGGATGCTGATCCCGAATTTCTCCGCGATCTTTTCAGCCGGCACATATTTCTTCGACTGCAACATGGTGAGTATCCCAAAAAGGCGATCGATCCGATTCATAAGAAGGCGAAATTAAAAAGAAGCCATGGCAAGCTAGCCCCACCCATGTAATTCAGGCAAACCCCGGGCCATAACCATTGGTCCCGACCGGCAAAAAAGGGCATTTATCCGCCCACATGGGGCATCGGTTCAGTAGTTAGCCGTTAGGTCGGCTGCACCTTTTGAAATTTGCACACAATTAAAAAGAGAATCATGAAAAAACTTATCCTCACAGGGATGCTGGCCTTTTCCCTGTCTTACGTATCAGCGCAATCAGGCGAGCGCAACCATATCGGCGGTTATGGCGCCGCGGTAACCGAGATCACTGCGATTGATGGCAATGCTGCCCTTAGCGTAGGCGGCCATGGCGGTGTATTACTGAACCATAATTGGCTGGTGGGTATCAGTGGCTATACCACCTTCTTCTCTAAGCAAATGGAGCAGGGAAAAGCCAAACTGAGGTTCAATCATTTCGGCCTCTATGGTGCACGCCATTTCCAGCCTTCCAAACCCGTTAACCTATCTGTTGGACTGATGGTCGGAGCTGGAACAGTAGAACTCAATAACCAGAGTGAATTAGAAAAAGGCAACAAGCGTGATGGCGACTGGACCTATGTGATCCAGCCAGACATCAACCTGAACGTTCGCATCTTCCGCTACATGAAAGTGCAGGCAAGGGCAGGCTACCGCTTTACCGGTGATACCAATGGTGCGATCTATACCCGTTCTAACCTGAATGGCGCCACCGCCGGGATCGGGTTACTGTTTGGTTCATTCTAAACCCAACCATATGAAATACCTTTTTCTATTCAGCATTGGTCTTTCGTCACTGCTCTTTGCCTGTGAGAAAAAATCCGACAGCCTGCCCTCTTTAAAAAGGGAATTGGTCACCGTTGAAGGCAGCAAAGTGGAAATAGCCAGGAAGAAAGGCCAGTCACCCACCATCGTACTGATCGGTGGTTTTGGAAGCGAGCTATCCACCTGGAACGCAATTAATGAAAGGATCGACAAATCTTCTGGTGTATTCACCTATAATCGCCCTGGCATTGGAAAATCTGAAAATGTTGCCGGCACCAGGGATGCCCTGACCATTGCATTGGAGCTGGACAAGGTGCTCCAGGCATCAGGGCAAAAGCCACCTTATGTGCTGGTGGCGCATTCCATGGGAGGCATATATGCCAGGATGTACTATCACCTGTTCCCAAATAAGGTTAAGGGGCTTTGCCTGGTTGACGCTACCCATGAACGCCAGCTGGACAGCCTCCTGAGCATGGTTCCTGAAACGGAAAGGCAGAATATTATTACCTACCTGGAACAACAACAGGAAGAACTATTGAGCAAAATGCCGCAAGGCGCTTTGAAAGAAGAACTGAGGAGCAATTTCAGGACAAACTATGAGCAGATCAAGGCTAAGCCGCCCATCAGCAACATACCGGTCTATGTCATTACCAGTATCAAGCCTACCAATGAAGAACCGGCTGAGACCAAGAAGATCATTGCTGCCCTCCACGAGGAATGGGCCAGGGCAGCAGGGAATAAGGGCAAATTTGTTACTACTGTGAACAGCGGCCATTATATCCAGGTAGAAGAACCGGACCTGGCAGCAGCAGGAATTGCCTGGCTATTACTTCAATGAATTGACATAATACTTTGATCCCTAATTTTAAGTACCTAAACAGCAACTGTCCATGAATAAATTGCCTACATACTTTTTAAACCTGGCAGTTGCTGTAATTCTGGGTACCCTGATCAGCATCACCCAACAGTTGGTACTATTTGGCCTTCCGATCAGGAAGGACCCAATACTCTTAGGGGAGATCGTTTATGCCACTATTTATATTTCCCTTTACCTGCTACTGGTCAGGATGCAGTTCAAGGTCTTTCCGCCCATAACCCGATCGGGTAAAGTTTCCAGCAGCAGGATAATGCTGGGATTTGGAACGATACAGGTCCTATCCTTCCTGCTACTTTTCCTGATTGGAATTCTACTGATATTGGTCACAAAGGGAACAACACAAATCAAGCTGAAGGATTTTGCTCAACTCCGGTTCATCTTTGTATACTATTTCTTTATCAATTTCATTTTCTATTGTATTGCCATTGGTATACATCTTTACAAGCTTTATGTGAAAGAAAAGGACCAGAAGCACCTTGCAGAGAAATCGTTCATGGAAGCACAATTACAAATGCTTCGCCAGCAGCTGAACCCGCATTTTCTTTTCAACAACCTGAACATCATTGCATCCACCATTAAAACAAACCCAACGGTGGCCTACGATTTCACAAAGAATATGGCCAACTTCTACAGGAAAGTGCTGGAATCGGAGAACACCGGCTGGATCACACTGGAAGAAGAATTAAAAACCATCAGGTATTACCTTCATCTATTGAGTGTGCGATTTGAAGACAAGCTGAAAACGGAGATCAACATTTCCAAAGAAGATGCCGGGCAGTACAGGATACCGGAATTTGTCCTCCAGCCCATTATTGAAAATATCATCAAGCACAATGAATGCAGCCGGTCCAAACCATTATTGATCATCATTGAAATAAAGCAGCCCAATATGCTCCTGGTGAAGAATAATTACCAACCGAAGATGAATAAGGAAGATGGACTGGGTGTAGGTTGGTTCAATATTGAATCGAGGTATAAGCACCTTGGAGCGGCATCACCCGTGAAATACCTGGATGGCGATTGGTTCTGCGTTGAAGTACCCCTAACCTGATCTTAATTGAAAAATACCAAGCGAGCTTATGTTTAAACTGGTCATCATTGAAGACGAAAAGTATGCAGCCAATTACCTGAAGGAACTGGTCAAAGACCTGGCTAAAGACATGGAGGTGGTTGAGGTCATGGAAAGTATCGCTGATGCAAAAAAGCGGTTACCTGCCATCAACCCCGACCTGGTCCTGGCGGACATCCACCTGGAAGACGGTCTTTCCTTTGAGATCTTCGAATCCCTGCAATGGAAAAAGCCGGTCATCTTTATTACTGCCTATGACGCCTATGCCATCCGTGCATTTAAAGTAAACGGCATTGACTACCTGCTCAAGCCCATTGATGAAGAAGAGCTGCAGGCTTCGTTGGATAAATTCAGGAACGCCTCCCTGAATACCAATCTTGAATCCCTGTACTCCAGGATATTGGAATTGCAGAAGGGTGGCAACCATTACAAGGAAAGATTTGCCATCAGCATTGGCAACAAACTGTTATCCATACCCGTAAAGGATATTGCCTATTTCTTCTTCCAGAACAAGACCTGCTTCATCCAGCTATTCGATGGGCAGAAATATCCTTATACGGAAAGCCTCGATCACCTGAGCGCTGTGCTGAACCCGGCTGATTTTATCCGGGTGAACAGGAACTACCTGATCAGTCATGCAGCCATTGATAAGACAGAAGTATATGCCGGCAGGAATATCAGCATCCAGTTGAATCCACCGGCGGCAGAAGGCAGCATCGTGGTCAGCAAGGACCGGATCACGGAATTCAAATGTTGGCTCGATCTATAATTTATGCATCAATGAAGGTTAAGGTTCTGATGCATTGATCTATCGAAGGTATCCCCAGGGATACCTCGATGGGTTGATTTTCCAAATTTCCATCTTCAGTAAGTTACCATCTTTTCACCTCATCAGGGTCCCCTGCAGACCCCGATGGGGTAAAATATATAGGTACACCGTTTCACCTCAGCAGGGTCTCCCGAAGGGGACCCTGATGAACAGTAGGATAGATATTTTTCACCTCAGCAGGGTCTCCCGCAGGGGACCCTGATGAATAGTAGGTTGAAAATTCATCGGGTCTCTTGAAGAATACCACTATGGGGTGAAAAGATTCACCCCCTTCGCCCCCGTTGTGTCTTATGACCAACGGGTAGTTGGAAGATGAGATTACCAGTTAGATGCATAAATATTTCGCCTTTTATACATCAGGGTCCCCTGCGGGAGACCCTGATGAGGTTAGATATTTCACATTATCAGCTAACATTGATGACTGTATACATGTATAGGAGCTGTTGGTGATAACACACAACAGCGGCGCAGAATATAGTTGCATCGCTACAATGAACGACGCTAATACCCTCTCTCCCCATCAGGGTCTCCCGCAGGGGACCCTGATGAACAGTAGGATAGATATTCATCGGGTCTCTTGAAGAATACCACTATGGGGTGAAAAGATTCACCCCCCTTCGCCCCCGTTGTGTCTTATGACCAACGGGTAGTTGGAAGATGAGATTACCAGTTAGATGCATAAATATTTCGCCTTTTATACATCGGGGTCCCCTGCGGGAGACCCTGATGAGGTTAGATATTTCACATTATCAGCTAACATTGATGACTGTATACGTATAGGAGCTGTTGGTGATAACACACAACAGCGGCGCAGAATATAGTTGCATCGCTACAATGAACGACGCTAATACCCTCTCTCCCCATCAGGGTCTCCCGCAGGGGACCCTGATGAACAGTAGGATAGATATTCATCGGGTCTCTTGAAGAATACCACTATGGGGTGAAAAGATTCACCCCCCTTCGCCCCCGTTGTGTCTTATGACCAACGGGTAGTTGGAAGATGAGATTACCAGTTAGATGCATAAATATTTCGCCTTTTATACATCAGGGTCCCCTGCGGGAGACCCTGATGAGGTTAGATATTTCACATTATCAGCTAACATTGATGACTGTATACGTATAGGAGCTGTTGGTGATAACACACAACAGCGGCGCAGAATATAGTTGCATCGCTACAATGAACGACGCTAATACCCTCTCTCCCCATCAGGGTCTCCCGCAGGGGACCCTGATGAACAGTAGGATAGATATTCATCGGGTCTCTTGAAGAATACCACTATGGGGTGAAAAGATTCACCCCCTTCGCCCCCGTTGTGTCTTATGACCAACGGGTAGTTGGAAGATGAGATTACCAGTTAGATGCATAAATATTTCGCCTTTTATACATCGGGGTCCCTTTCGGCCGCGCCCGCTGGGATTAAAAATTTTTCAAGGCTGGGTGTTCCGGTTATGTTGTTGAGGAAGGCTCATTGCAAAAAAGATCCCAACTGCTCCTTAGAAGTTCCCTGGCGGGAGCCTTGTAAAAAATACCGGCTGCTATCCTATACCTTTGCCAAATGCCAAGCCACTATAATCCCGAAGCCATCCTTAAAGCCCTGAACATAGCCGCTTTTAATGAGATGCAGGAAGCCTCTATAAAAGCCAACCGGGAACACCAGGACATTATCCTGCTTTCCGGGACAGGGTCAGGAAAAACCATTGCCTTTCTGTTGCCGCTATTGGAAAGGATCGATCCCGCGAAAAAGCATACCCAGGCGATGGTCATTGCACCATCCCGCGAACTCGCCCTTCAAATTGAACAGGTGTTCAAGAATATGGGCACGGGAATCTCGGTGACCTGTTGTTATGGCGGTCACCTGAGGGAAACAGAAGAAAATAACCTCAGGGAATCACCACTTTTGATCGTTGGAACACCTGGCAGGATCGCAGACCATATCCGCCGAGGAAATATCCGGCTAACCGGGATCGAAACCCTGGTACTTGATGAATTCGATAAATCGCTTGAACTGGGATTTGAAGAGGAGATGTCCTTCATTTTGAAAAGTCTTTCGAACCTCCATAAAAAGATGATGATATCAGCCACTGAAGCCTTGGAGATCCCGTCATTCGTCAGCATGAAGGATGTCTACAAATTGAATTTCCTGACGGGGGAACCTCCTGCAGCACTGGAGGTCAGGTGGGTGGCAAGTATTGATGAGGACAAGCTCGAAAGCCTTTTCAGGCTGATCTGCGAACTTGGCAACCGGTCAACGATCGTCTTCCTTAATTTTCGGGAGGCTGTGGAAAAGACCAGTCAATTCCTGAAGGACAAAGGGATCACCACTGTTTTCTACCATGGAGCCCTTGATCAGCAATCCCGGGACCTCGCGATTGCGAAATTCAGGAATGGCACTTCCAATGTATTGGTGACCACCGACCTTGCTGCCCGCGGACTCGACATACCAAATATCCGGTACATCATCCACTACCATTTGCCTGCTACAGAAGAAAGCTTTACCCATAGGAATGGACGAACCGCCAGAATGGATGCCAGTGGTTGCGCGATCCTGATAGTTGGCCCGGGTGAACACCTTCCTGAATTCATTGATCCCGCCGTTGCAGAGATGAAGTTGCCGGAAAAGGTAGAAATCCCGGAAAAGCCGAAATGGACCACCCTTTACATTTCTGCCGGCAAGAAGGACAAAGTGAACAAAGTTGATATTGTAGGTTTCCTGACCAATAAAGGCCAATTAAAGAAGGAGGATATCGGGCTGATCGAGGTAAAGGATTTCCTTTCCTTTGTGGCCATCCGGAAATCAAAAGCTACGCATACCCTTCAGCTGATCAAAAATGAGAAGCTTAAAAAAATAAAGGTGAAAATAGAAGTAGCCAAATAAGATAAAAGAGAATAGGATCCACCAGGGCAACTGGACGATGGAATGCCCTTATCCTGTAAATCAGGCAACCTTGGGCCACAACCATAGGTTCCGACTGCAAAAAAACTATCCTCGACCTAAAATGCTACCATCCGCACCCTGATCCAGAGGTTGGTATTCCTGCCTTTATCATCGGTACAGGAAATCTTTACCGGACCTTCTGATGGCATAAAGAAAATACTGCTGCCAGGGGAAGCTGATTTATAATACTGGTCATTGATGTACCAATACACCCGCGACACATCACTGCCCGTTCGGCAGGCCAGTTGAAGAGGTTCGGGATCCGATTGATCGATCAGGTATTCCTCATTGGCTGAAAGTGAAGTGATCCTTGGAGCCCCCTCCCTGAACACCATTTCGCAATCGGGATTATGCGGGGGGATCCGTTTGAAAACGATCTTTCGTTCTTCCATCCAGGACTGCATCTCAGGACCCAGGTTAGGATAGAGCAATTTCCTGTAGCCTGCTTCAGGCATACAGTTCCGGCAATACGATCTGGTCTCCTTTTCATCCACTGCCACTTCAATAAGGTGTTCGCAGGTCTCTGTTCCGGAAACAAGAGGGATAAAATGATCCGTCACCAGGTTGGTACAATGCTCCCCCGGTACCTTGCCCGATACTTCGCAAACGATGCGGCTGTCCAGGCCATTCGGCACTTCAAACCACTCCCCTTCATTATCGTAATCAACGGTATTGAATAACCGAAAAAGCAAGGGCGTCGCCACTTCCGCTCCACTGAGTCCGGGTACACCAACACCGGAAAAATTTCCTACCCACACCCCAATGGTATAATCCTTGTTATAACCGATACTCCAGGCATCCCTGCGACCGTAGGAGGTGCCGGTCTTCCAGGCGATCTTGGGCATCTTCTCCGTACTCTGCCAATTCAGTGGAAAATCTGGACGATTGACCTTGGAAAGCATCTCGCTCAATAAATAAGCTGATGCCTGGGAAACCAATTGCTTTTTCCTTGCCCGTCCCGGTTTCGCACTACTGTCCTGCTCCAGGTATTGCAGGGGATAATAATCGCCCCTGGTGGCAAAGGCTGCAAAGACTGCCGTCAACTCTTCCAAAGTAGCCCCGCAGCCGCCCAGGATCATGGACAGTCCCAGCTTGCGCTGGTCCTTCCGTACCTGTTCAAAACGGCAATCGAGCAGCTTAGCGATGAACCTGTCCTTGCCATACCAGCTAAGGGCCTTGACGGCCGGGATATTCAGGGAATGGTCCAGCGCATATTCCATGGTCACATTGCCATTGAACTCCTTATCATAATTCTCCGGCATATAACCATTATAATTAACCGAAACATCGCTGATCATTAACCTCGGTGTCATCAATCCTCCATCCATACATAACCCATAGAGCAGGGGCTTAAGGGTACTGCCCGGTTGCCGAACGGCTGCCGCACCGTTCACCTGCCCCGCATCTGTAGTATCATAAAAATCAGCCGACCCGATATAGGCGACCACCTTATGGCTGCGGTTATCAATGATCATTGCTGCCGCATTCCGGATTCCCTGCAGACGCTGGCCCCTGATATAATCAGCGACGATCTTCTCCGCCTTCAATTGGGTATTAAGCTCAATAGTACTATGACAGATCACCTGTCCACTCTGCTTCAGCTTATAGGCCAGGTGCGGCGCCAGTCGCGGCACTGCATGGCGTTCTGCCACCAATGGCTCTTCCAGGGCATCCCTGATATCCTGCCCGCTGAAATGCCCTTCCTCCCTGAACCTTCCCAACCACCGGTTGCGTTCGTCAACTATGGCCGGGTTATTCCTGCCAATGACCAGGCTGCCCGGGCGATTCGGGATGACTGCAAGTGCCATGATCTCGGCAAGGGAAAGATGGTCGGGATTCTTCCTGAAATAAATAACCGCGGCCGACTTCACCCCCTGGATATTGCCGCCATAGGGAAGCAGGTTGAGGTAGAGTTGCAGGATCTCCTGCTTCGAGTATTTCCATTCCAGTTGAAAGGCCCGGAAGACCTCCACCAATTTATTCAGGTAGGTCCTGCGTTTCGGCTCCAGCAATTTCGCCACCTGCATGGTGATGGTAGAAGCTCCTGATGTTCGCCTTCCTGTCGCAACATTATTAAAAACCGCCCTGCCAATGGCCAATGGGTTAACACCAGGATGGCGATAGAACCATTTGTCTTCTTTCGCCACAATGGCCTTCTGCAAAAGCGGCGAGATCTCTTCCAACTCTGTCTTCATACGCCATTGCTGGTCGGTACAGAGAAAGGCATGGATGACCTCCCCCTTCCTGTCCGTGATGATCGTTGAATACTCTACCCTGTCAGGCAAAGGGAAAACGATATTCAGCAGGATAAAAAGAAGGAAGGGAGAAAGGAAAACCAACAACCCCTTGAGCCAGGACCTTGCCCGGTTGGGTTGCGAAAAATAAGTTTGGAGTCGGGTGATCATGGCCGATATTCCTAAGCAAGGAACAATTAAAATTCCAACAAATCAACAGCAGCGAAAAAAGCGATTTCTTAAATGATTGATAAATCAACAAAGACTGCTCACCAACATTCTTGCCGGCAATTTTCTTTTGTAACTTACATCAACTTCCGCTGATAAACCGGCAGTCCACTCACCGACCATTAACCCTCATCTTTATGCGCAGCAAATTGGCCCTGGCCTTCGTTGTAATACTGTTTACAACGTTATCGGCCTGTAACCGCAAAACAGTAAGCCTTGAATTCACCAACGCTGAAAAAGAAGTCTCCCAACTCCAGAACCTGGTATTCCGTTTCAGTAAACCACTGGTCAGCGACTCGCTATTGAATCGCTGGGATGCAACGGAATACATCAGTTTCGAACCCAAGATCCCGGGAAAGTTCCGATGGGAAAGCCCGGATGAATTGGTCTTCTCCCCGGCCAATCCATTGGCGCCGGCCACCAATTATACCGCCACGATCAACAAAGCCGTCCTGCAACATTCGGCTTACGGCCAGATCGAACAACCCAAAAAGATCAGCTTCTACACACCAGCCCTCAAACTGGAAGGCTCTAACATTACCTGGGTCTTACAGGACGAGAACAGTACCTCGGCGATCCCGCAGGTGGAACTTAGTTTCAACTACCCCATCCAGCCGGCTCAGCTGAAGGAGAAACTCAGGCTGCAAGTGGATGGCAAATCTGTCAACTACTCACTGGTCAGCGCTTCCGCATCCAGGTTCATGGTCCTGCGGATCCTGGACCTCCGGGCGGAAGACAGGGATATGCCCATCTCTATCAGTCTCGACAAAGGACTACTGCCGGAAGGTGGAAGCAACCCCACTGCCGAGGCACAGCAAATGGATGGCAATGTACCTTCCCCTTTTGTGCTGACCATAAATGATATGGAAACTGAACACGATGGTTCAACGGGTAAACTCATCATCAGGACCAGCCAGCAACTCGCCAACAACGACCTTTCAGCCCTGGTAAAGATCAGTCCTGCTGTAAAATTCTCCACCGAACTGACCGAGAACGGACTGTTCATCAGCAGTGATGGCTTCAGCAACGAGAAAACCTATGAGCTGACCATCCTCAAAGGATTGAGGGGAAAGATCGGCGGGCAACTGAAGGAGGACTACACCAACAGCTTCGGGTTTGGTGAACTGGAACCTTCGGTCAACTTCACCAACCGGAAAGCGACCTACCTGTCCGGTGAAGGCTATAAGAATATTGAGGTCAGCATTGTCAATATCCCCAAGGTCAAGGTAGTGGTCTCCAAGATCTATGAGAACAACCTGCTGGCCGCTAAAAATTACGGCTATTCCCCGGAGGAAAAGGACGGCGAGCAGGGATACTATTATAATGAAGGCGGCGACCTGAGTTTCGGCGATGTGATCTATGAAAAAGAGATCGAGACCAGCACCCTTCCGAAAAATGGCGCGTCAAGGCTCTTTCATTTCTCGGTTGAGGACAAATTACCGGACTTCAAAGGCATCTACCATATCCGCATCAGGTCCAGTGATGATTACTGGGTAAGTGATAGCCGCTTCATCTCGCTGTCTGATATTGGATTGATCGCGAAGGAAGGCAAGGACGCGATCTGGGTCTTTGCCAATTCCATCAAAACCGCCAAGGCCATGAAGGATGTAACGGTCTCCGCTTACGGCGCCAATAACCAGCTCCTGGGGATGGGAACAACGGACGAGAACGGCGTGGCAACGATTGCGTATATGCGAAAAGAAATGGCAGGCTTCAAACCGGCGATGCTGGTAGCGAAGACAGCCGGCGATTTCAACTACCTGCCTTTTAGCAATACGGCCGTCAATACTTCCCGCTTTGAAGTAGGGGGCAAAAGGATCAATAGTACAGGCATCGATGCATTTGTATATGCGGAAAGGGATATTTACCGGCCCGGCGAGAAGATCAATTTTGCCCTGATCGCCCGCAATGCGAATTGGCAATCCCCCGGGGAAATGCCTTTGAAAATGAAGTTCCTCCTGCCAACGGGTAAGGAACTGAAGACCATCCGCAAGAACCTCAATGCCCAGGGTATGCTCGAAGGCAGTCTCGACATTGCAACTGCAGCCATTACGGGCAGCTACACCATGGAAGTCTATACCGGCAATGATGTCCTGCTCACCACCAAAAACTTCATGGTGGAAGAATTCGTACCAGATCGCATTAAAGTGAACACGAAGCTGGATAAAGCACAGCTCAAACCGGGCGAGAAGGCCAACCTGTCCATTACCGCCACCAATTTCTTCGGGCCACCTGCCGCCAACCGTAAATACGAAACAGAGATCCAGGTGAACCAACTGGCCTTCTCCCCCAAAAAATACCGCCAGTTCCAGTTCAACCTGGCCAACCAGAACAGTTTCTTCGACAAACAACTGAGGGAAGGCAATACCAATGAGCAGGGTAATGCCAGTGAAAGCTTTACCGTCCCGGATATGTACAAGAATATCGGGCTCCTGCAAACCAATTTCTATACTACTGTTTTCGATGAAACGGGCAGGCCGGTTAGCAGGAAGGCCAGTGCCGAGATCTATACCCAGGAAGTATTCTTCGGCATCGGTGATAACGGTTATGATTATTTCCCGCTGCAACAGCCTATCCGCTTCCCGGTGATCGCACTCGACAAGAATGAACGGCCACTTAATGGTGCTGTAGCTGCTGTACAGGTCATCAAACATGAATACCGGACCGTGCTCGCAAAGAGCGGGAATTATTTCCGGTATGAATCGCAACAGGAAGACAAGGTGGTCGCACAAGGCAATGCCACCATCAACGGGGAGAACACCTTCTACAGTTTCACCCCTCGCACGCCCGGCAATTATGAAATTCGGTTGTACATCCCCGGTGCATCGGCCTATGTCAGCCGCAGTTTCTATAGTTATGGCAGTTGGGGTGGCGACAACAATTCCTTTGATGTGAATACGGAAGGCGAGATCGATATTGAAACAGATAAGGCCAGCTACGCGGAAGGGGAATCTGTTAAACTGCTTTTCAAGACCCCTTTCAACGGGAAGATGCTGGTTACCATGGAGCAGGACAAGGTTCTGAGCCATCAATACGTTGATGTTTCCAAACGCAATGCCAGCCTGGACCTGCAACTAACCGCCGAGCACCTGCCCAATGTATACATCACTGCTACCCTATTCAAACCCCATGATGCCTCAGATATCCCGCTTACGGTAGCGCATGGTTTCAGGAGCGTGAAGGTGGAACAGGCATCGCGGAAAATGCGGGTGGATATCCAGGCCCAGTCGGCCGTTCGCTCCCGTACCCACCAGAAGGTAATGGTGAAAACCCAACCGGGAAGCCAGGTCACCCTCGCCGCAGTTGACAATGGCGTTTTGCAGGTTACCGACTTTGCTACCCCTGATCCCTATGCGCATTTCTATGCACAACGCGCCCTGGGGGTAAACGCCTTCGACCTCTACCCTTTGCTGTTCCCCGAGTTGAAAGCCAGGCTGAGCAGCACCGGTGGCGATGGGGCGCTGAGCATGAACCAGCGGGTAAACCCCATGCCCAATAAGCGCGTGAAGATCGTTTCCTACTGGAGTGGCATCAAGACCGCTAACAGCTCAGGGGAAGCCAGCTTTGAGTTTGATATCCCGCAATTCTCCGGTGAGGTCAGGTTGATGGCACTGGCTGTCAACAATAACCAATTTGGTTCAGGCGAAAAACTGATGACAGTGGCAGATCCTGTTGTCCTGAGTACAGCCATGCCAAGATTCCTGAGTCCAACCGATACCATCAATGTTCCGGTGACCATCACCAATACCACCAGGAACAATGGCAACTTAACGGCCAGCATCAGGGTACAAGGGCCGCTGGAGGTGATCGGGTCCGGCCAGCAAACGGCCAGTGTTGAAGCTGGCAGTGAGGCCGTGGTGAACTTCAGGGTGGCTGCGCGTTCACAAATAGCTGCAGGAAAAGTAGAAATTGAAGTGGCCGGCATGGGCGAAAAGTTCAGGGAAGAAACCGATATCACCGTCAGGCCGCCTTCTACCCTTCAAAAGATGACCGGATCAGGAGTGGTCAATGCCAACAGCACAAAGGCGATCAGTATCGGCACGGCCGACTTCATGCCCGGCAGCAGTCGCTACCAGTTGGTGGTGAGTAGGTCACCTGCGCTCGAACTGGCCAATCAATTGCAATACCTCGTGGAATATCCCTATGGCTGTACCGAGCAGACCGTTTCATCCGCCTTCCCCCAATTGTATTTTGGTGATATGGCAGACTTGCTGAAGAAAGGAACGGCCAATAAACAAAGCGCCAATGCCAATGTGATGGAAGCCATCCGGAAGATCAAGATGCGCCAGTTATACAATGGTGCCATCACCCTATGGGACCAGGCCGATACTGAGAACTGGTGGGCGACGACCTATTCAGCGCATTTCCTGCTGGAAGCCAGGAAAGCAGGCTTCGAAGTGGAGCAGGGCCTGCTGAACACCATGCTGGGCTATATCAATAACAGGCTGCGCAATAAGGAAACCATCAATTACATCTATAACCGCGACAAGCAAAAGAAGATCGCACCGAAGGAAGTAGCCTACAGCCTGTATGTACTGGCACTGGCCGGCAGGCCGAATGTGCCGGTCATGAACTATTACAAGTCAAGGCCCGATATCCTGAGCCTGGATAGCAAATACCTGCTCGCGGCCACTTATGCACTGGCAGGTGATAAAAGTCGCTTCAAGGAGTTACTGCCCGGTTCGTTCAGCGGGGAGGTAGCAGTGGCGCAGACAGGAGGCAGCTTCTATTCTGATATTCGCGATGAGGCCATTGCCCTGAATGCCCTTATTGAGATCGACCCCAATAATGCCCAGGTACCGGTAATGGCAAGGCATGTAACGGATCAGTTGAAACAGCGCAGATGGTACAGCACCCAGGAATCATCCTTTGGTTTCCTGGCCATTGGCAAACTCTCCCGCAAGGCCAATCAAGCCAACACCAGCGGGGAGATCAGGGCCAATGGCAAGACCATTGCCCGGATCAATAACAATACGGTCAAGCTTAGCGATAAGGAATTGCCAGGCACCAATGTGGACCTTGTGGTGAAAGGAAATGGCCAGTTGTACTACTGGTGGCAGTCAGAAGGCATCAGCATTTCGGGTGCTTACAAGGAAGAAGACAGCTACCTGAAGATCAGGCGGAAATTCTATAACCGTAATGGACAACCGATCCATTCCAATGTCTTCAATCAAAATGACCTGGTGATCGTGCAGTTGGTGCTGGAAAAATCCTATAGCAGCGTGGTGGAGAACGTCGTGATCACCGATCTCCTGCCCGCAGGCTTCGAGATCGAGAACCCGCGGACCAAGGAGATCCCGGGTATGGATTGGATCAAGGATGCTTCCACGCCTACGCATATAGATGTCCGTGATGACAGGATCCATTTGTTTGTGGATGCGCAGCAGAACCGCCAGGTATATTACTATGCCGTAAGGGCGGTATCACCGGGCAAGTTCAGGATGGGGCCGGCCAGTGCTGATGCCATGTACAACAGCGAGTACCATTCTTACCATGGAGCGGGCATGATTACGGTAAAGAAGCCTTAAAATGAACGTAAGACAACCAGGGTGAATATCATAAAAAAGCAGGTCAACCGGGAAACCGGAGCCTGCTTTTTCAAAACCAAACTATAGATCAACGATTGCTAAACAGAACTTGTGGAAATGAATGCCTCCTCAACAAATGGCCCTATGATCCTGGTTAATGAATCATTCTCAAGTAAAAACCCATCATGGCCATAGTTGGAGTGGATGGCCACAAAACGAGCATTATTGATATGTGCTGCAATGTATTGCTGCTCACTGAGGGGGAATAAAATATCCGTACCTATACCGATCACCAAGGTATGGGCCTGTATCGTATTTAATGCTGCAGCAACAGACAGTCTTCCCCTACCAACATTGTGGGCATCCATGCTTCTGGTTAATGTATGGTAACTGAATGCATTGAACCTTCTGGCGAGCTTCTCTCCCTGGTAAACCTGGTAAGATGAACTCTTAAAATCAGTCAGCTTTCTCCTGTCATCCTCGCGCTGATGTATATCATAAATGTGGTAATTTCTGTAAGACAAGAGTCCAAGACCCCTGGCTACTTTCATGCCTTCAATTCCAGCCCATCGCCCTCTATCCGTCCATGTTGCATCAACTTCAATACAACGTCTTTGGGATTCATTAAAGGCAATACCCCATGCTGAATGAAATGCATTTGTTGCTATAGGGACTATGTGTTCAAAAAGCCTTGGCTCTTCAATTGCCCATTCAAGTAATTGTTGACCACCCATTGAGCCACCAATACCCAGCTTTATCCTCCTTATACCTAGAGCATACCTGAGACGCTGGTATGCTTTTACCATATCCCTTGTAGTAAAGAAGGGGAAAGCATGGAAATAACTTTCACCAGTATCAGGATCCTTACTTAATGGCCCAATACTTCCGTAGCAACTTCCTGGCATATTTACACAAACAATGAAATATTTAGCGGGATCAATAAGTTTACCCTGACCCACTAAGCCGGGCCACCATTCTGCCGGGTCACTATTAGCAGTTAAGGCATGAAAGACCCATACCACATTGTCCCTGCTTTCATTTAGCCAACCATAGGTGGTATAGGCGAGGTGTAAGGAAGGAAGGACCTCACCAGACTCTAAATGAAAGGGTTCCTTTAGGTAAAATATTTCCGTCATTGTTTTTCTTTTATTGCTAATAGGATCGAATCAGGAAACCAGGTCCGTTAAAAAGACCTTCTGAAATGCCTGTTCAAAATCTGCTTTAATATCTTCAATGTGCTCTATCCCCAGACTAATCCTGATCAGGTTGGGTAAAACTCCAGAAGTTTCCCTTTCCGACTCGTTTAACTGTTCATGAGTGGTAGAAGCGGGATGAATGGCAAGGGTTTTTGCATCACCAACATTTGCCAGGTGACTTACTAACTTAAGAGAATCAATAAATCGCCTACCATTATCGATACCACCCCTGATGCCAAATTGAAGAACGCCTCCATAACCTCGTTTAAGGTAATTGTTGGCAAGGCTATGATAGTGACTGGACTTCAGTCCAGGATACCATACAAATTCCACCAATTCATGCTGTTCTAACCATTGCGCAAGGGCAAGGGCATTCTGAGATATTCTTTCAACCCGCAAGGAAAGGGTTTCCAGGCCCTGAAGGTGAAGGAAAGAATTAAACGGACTTGCGGAGGGCCCAAAATCCCTCAATCCTTCAACCCTTGCGCGAATGGCAAATGCAATATTGGGTAACCCCAAAGGATTGCCCTCTCCAAAAACATCCCAGAATTTCAGGCCATGGTAGCCTTCAGCAGGCTCTGTAAACTGGGGAAATTTCCCATTACCCCAATTATAATTTCCCCCATCCACAACAATTCCCCCAATAGAAGTTCCATGGCCACCGATCCATTTGGTAGTGGACGCAACCACTATATTCGCACCCCATTCAATAGGCCTGAATAAATACCCGGCCGCTCCAAAAGTATTATCAACCACAAGGGGCAAATCGTATTCGCGGCTCAGTGCAGCGAACTTTTTAAAATCAGGGATATTCAGCCTCGGATTACCAATCGTTTCCAGGTAAATGGCTTTTGTGTTCTTGTCAATAAGGGGAACAAAACTTTCCACATCATCCCCATTAGCAAACCTAACATCAATGCCTAAGCGCTTAAAAGCAACCTTGAATTGATTATAGGTGCCACCATAAAGAAAAGAGGTAGTAATCAGGTTATCACCCGCCTGAAGAATATTACTTAACGCCAGGAATTGGGCTGCTTGTCCGGATGATGTTGCAACTGCAGCTACACCCCCTTCTAATGCTGCCAATCTTTTTTCCAACACATCAGTAGTAGGATTCATGATCCTGGTATAAATGTTTCCAAATTGCCTTAATCCGAACAAATCGGCAGCATGACCGGTATTCTCGAATGCATAGGAACTAGTTTGGAAAATAGGTACTGCCCTTGAACGCGTGGTTGGATCAATTTCCTGTCCGGCGTGCAATTGAAGGGTTTCGAAATGATAATTACTACTCATAGAGATTTTTTTATTTCACGTTAATTAGTTTGTTAAGCTACCTCAGCATTTATTTTAGTCTACTTTTTTTATAGAGTAAAAGGGGAGGAAAATTCCTCCTCCCCATTGGGCAGGACCTCAAATCAACCAAAAGCTGCTTGCTATTTCAGGAATACCCTTTATGTGTGTGTTAAAAAGCCATCGGTCAATTCAGTAATTCGGAAATCTTCTGCTTGAGCTGCTCAAACTCTTGCATGTCGAATAATCTTGTCAGGAAACTAATATTACCATTTCTGTCAATCAGGACATTTCGGGTAACACCGGCATCCCTTGAGGCGAACTTATGGAATATCGCGGCGCCTGGATCTAACGCTAATGGATAGGTTACTTTCATTTTAGATGCAAACTGCCTCACAGTATCAATGGGCTCATCACGATCAATACCAATCAACACCAGGCCCCTGTCTTTATACACCTGCCAGACCTCCTTTTCAAGATGAGGCATTTCCTTCCTGCATACCACACACCAGCTAGCTGTAAATTGGAGCAACACAACCTTTCCCCTTAGCGATTCCAATGTCAACTTCTCCCCATTCGTCAGCTCGAGCAAAATGCCACCAGGAGCCTTTTCACCAACATTAACGATAAAGCCCCTATTCACATCAACTGTACTCTTTGACTCAACCTGATTTTCTTGCGCAAGAAGGGTGTCAATGGCCAGCAAACTAATCCCTAAACAAAGCATCAATATCTTCCCCATACATAATTGTTTTACTATTGTCCAGAAGGTTTCAAAGCGATATCATACTCCCTTTTATCTGGCATAACCCTGACCTCCTGTCGTTCATAGCCACTTAGGCTAAACACAAGCATCGTATCTATAGGCCTTATCTCAAGTGAATAGGTCCCATCAGCCTGGGTTCCTGTTATGGTACTGGTTCCTTTCACCTGAACCAAAACACCTTCAAGGGGAAAGGATTCATTAAAACTGATAACTTTTCCCTGGATAACTAATGCGTCATTCTTCATATCAACTATTGTCGGCTTACCAGCGATTAAACATGCGAACATGATCAGGATCAATTTCATTGCCTACTGCGTTTAGTTAACAATCACAGAAAATCAAGTTGGGAAAAAAGATATTCCCAACATTAACCGCTTGTTCATTGATGAACTGGATCAAGTCAACAGGTGGCTGAAGCATACCAGGAGTAATAGGATTCAAACCTCGAACCTGTAATGTTTCCATCACCGGCCAACACCCTAGCTATATACCTGGTCAATTGATGCATGAAAGATTATTAGTCTACTATTTCTATAGACTAAATTAGCATAAATATTCTTTCCTCCAAATTTTATTTTCTGATCACCTGAATTCTTCCTGTTCAGAATACCTGGTTGACCACAAATGATCAGTACTTCAACCCGTGGGTAATTTCCATCCTGATTATAATTGTGGGGCTGATCTTGAAGTAATGGAGCTACAGAACCTAAACTCCAGTCAATTAAAGAAAATGCCAATGGATTTCGGCAACCATTAAATATAGTTAAACCCAAAAGCCCGGATTATTCTACAAGCAGATATCACCAAAAATTAAGAAGCACAAGGAAATCCGAAATATTTTTATCATATCGAATTACCCTGTGCTTCATTAGTAGTTAAAATGTAACTACGGCACTTAATTATCTGAATTCTATCTCAAATTGTATAACTCACCCATTTCTCCCCGCTTTCATTGCTCCTTACCACGTTCTCGATAAAGGCCATTCCCCTGATGCCTTCATTCACGGAGGGGAATTCAACCACGCTGGCATCAACGCTGCCGCCTTCCATGCGGGCCGCAAGGGTTTGGGTGAAATTGCGGTAGAGGTTGGCGAAAGCTTCCAGGTAACCTTCGGGATGGCCACCGGGCGTGCGGGTATTTTGTTTGGCGATGGCGCTCAGGTAACCCTGGCCGGCACGACGTACTTCCATTGGCTTGTCATACCATTTTACCAGTAGGGTATTGGGCTCCTGCTGCTGCCATTCTATTCCACCCTGCTCGCCATAAATGCGGATCGACAGGTTATTTTCCTCACCGGCTGCTACCTGCGTAGCCATCAGCACTCCACTGGCCCCATTGTTGAAACGCAGCAGCACGGCCCCGTCATCATCCAGGGCACGGCCATCCACCACCACATTCAGGTCGGCGCAGAGTTCGCTTACTTGCAGGCCACTGATGTATTCAGCCAGGTTAAAAGCATGGGTGCCGATATCGCCCATCACACCGCTCTTGCCCGATTTCTTGGCATCCGTCCTCCAGGCGGCGCCGGCATTGCCTTCGCGCTCCGACAGGCGGCTCAGCCAGCCCTGCCGGTATTCAACAAATACCTTGCGGATCTTGCCCAGTTCGCCCTTTGCAATGAGGTCCTTCGCCTCTTTCACCATGGGATAACCGGTATAGGTATGCGTAAGGCAGAGGATGAGACCGGTCTCTTCCACTTTGGCCTTTAATTGCTTGGCTTCTTCCAGCGAAAGCGTGATCGGCTTCTCGATCACTACGTGGAAGCCTTTCTCCAGTGCCTTCATGGCCGGAGCGAAATGCGCGAAGTTGGGGGTAACAATGGTCACGAAATCCATCCGCTGGTCGGCCGGCAAAGCGGCTTCCTTCTCCAGCATCTCTTCGTAATTCTTGTAAATGCGGTCCTCGTTAAGGAACAGTGCCTTACCACTTTTGATGGCAATCTCTTCGTTGATGCTGAGTGCGCCACAAACCAGTTCGATCTTACCATCCATGTTGGCTGCCAGTCGGTGGATAGCGCCAATAAATGCGTCGAGGCCACCACCGATCATGCCCATACGTAGTTTTCGATTCATGTTGCTTGCTGTTTAAAATGGAGGTTAAATATACTAAAAAGCACATTGGCACTTAGCCGAATTCATTCCCTGGAAGTATAATTCACTGCTGAAAACTCCCCGTTCCAAAACCTGCCGGAGGGACAGGTAGTAATCCGCCTACACTTGGATAAAAAAATATTGCAAAAAGGCGCCCTCTATTCGGGCAATACCAAAGCCATTATCAAGCCAGGTATAATTTTTCATAATACTCCCTCGCCATCCGGGCACTATCGAATTGTGGCACTACATCGCGCATGCCCTGCTTCATCAATTGCAGCCAGGACGGGCGGTCATTATAAAACATTGGCAGTACGGTCTCTTCCAATAAGGTATAAAGACTGTGCGCATCGCGGTCATCCTGCTCATGGTCGTGCAGGCAGGTATCGCAGGGCGGGATCACAAAGCTGTTCTGGTGGTCCCTGGCAAACTCAGGGAACCAGCCATCTGGCAGGCCAATATTCACGGCACCATTCATGGCAGCCGTCATGCCACTGGTACCCGAAGCTTCATGCCGGAGTCGGGGCACATTCAACCAGCCATCGGCACCACCCTTCAGGAGCTTTGACAATTTCAGCTCGTAGCCTACCAGGATGGCGCAATTACTG
This sequence comes from Flavihumibacter rivuli, assembly GCF_018595685.2. Classification (NCBI taxonomy): domain Bacteria; kingdom Pseudomonadati; phylum Bacteroidota; class Chitinophagia; order Chitinophagales; family Chitinophagaceae; genus Flavihumibacter; species Flavihumibacter rivuli. The sequence goes on along the minus strand of NZ_CP092334.1, from coordinate 3,484,844 downwards.
AAGGACTTGCAGAGATGAACGATCCGGTCAAAACTGCCAATGGCAGCATAGTCCATCGGGTAAGGCTTCCCGGCCCAGATCACCTGGATGGGATACCGCTTGTTCCCCAACAGCTTCCTGAAACGATCCATATCCTGCATCAGGAGCTCCGCGCGTTTATACCCGGCAAATCGCTTGGCAAAGACCAGGGTGAAAACATGCTCATCATACAACTCCCCATTCTGGTCTGCCACTTCCTCAAAAAGGGCCCGCTTGCATGCGAGCTTCCTAGCAGCCAGTGCTTCATCATCATTGTCCAGCAGGGCATCATACATAGGCTTATCGGCCCAATAACCAAAATGCTGCGCATTGGTGATAGCCCTGATCCCGCAGGTTTCCTTGTCGGGCTGCCACATCTTGCACATGGTGAGCCGGTGCTGCTCCGACACCCCATTGGCTATTCCCGCCAGTCGCAAGGCAGCCAGTGTATGGTTAAGTGTATCCGTTGTAGTGCCTGTGATCTTCCTTACCGTTTCTTCCGAAAGGTCATTGAAGAATCCCATCTTGCCGAGCAGGCGCATATCCGATTGCTCATTGCCTGCCGACTCCGGGGTATGGTTGGTGAAGACCAGGTGGCGCTTAAAGGCTTCGAGGCTTCCATACTGGCTATAGAGATAGAAGGCAAGGGGGAGGGCGTGGGATTCATTGAGGTGATAGGTTTCGGGTTTCCAATCCAGTTGCTCAAAAAGCTTGGCGCCGCCCTCACCCAGGAGGATCGCTGCGGCCAGCCTCGCTTCCGGGTTGGCATCATATAGGCGGTGACAGATGGTCCTGGCCAGGTAGTCGTTCTCCGGCAGGTCTGTACTGAGAAAGAACATAGGGGCTGTCTGGAAAATTTCCGGGGCCAGGTAATAGGCCGTTACCCATACCGGGTGCCCATTGACCTTGATGGAGAAGCGGATGCCCGTTTCCTGCAGGAAGCCATATACTTTTTCCTGGAAAAGCACATCCATGGTCTGGTCTGCCTTCCGCACCTGGTCATAATACCCATATTTCCATAAGATGCCTACCCCTACCATATTCTGCTTCAGGTCATAGGCGCTACGCATATGGGAGCCGGCAAGGAATCCCAATCCACCGGAATAGATCTTGAACGACTGGTGGATGGCAAATTCCATACAGAAATAGGCGACAGGCTTTTTGAAGGAGTCATCAAATGCATAACGATGGGAGAACGGAAAGGACATAGCGATCGATTGTCGGGCAAATTACCCTATTCCAGTTCCGGCGACCATGATGATAATAGGCAGGGACCATGATTATGGTCAATACTGGCATAAGGCAATGTGATTGCAGGCTATTAATACTACTCACCAACGCCATTGCACCGAGATCCAATAACTTCTCCCCACGCCATTAATGCCCGAACCATGGGTTCGGTAATCTATATTGAAAAGATTCAGCAGGCCGGCATTCATTTGGATCGTTCGCCAGCGGTAGCCACCATAGAGGTTCAACACCTCCCAACCCGGAGTGCCTCCTTGGGGTATCCTGTTATCCTCCCTATCGCCCTTTGCCAAACGGTCCTGCTTTCCCGCAAATAACCACTCCATGGTGGCCGACCAACGGTCATCAGTATACGCAGCTAACAACCTGCCATTCACCGGGGGGATCCTACGCATGGGTTCCCCACGGGTCTCATTTTGGCCGTACTGCCAGGCCATATTCCCGCTGAATTGCCAATGGGCCCCTGCGCGATAGGATAGCGCAGCTTCCCATCCCCAGATATATCCCTCTTCCACATTCTCCTTCCTGTACACCGGGTAACCACTGATGGAATCGCCGGGCACCCTCACCCTTGTGACCAGGTTACGGAGGTCCATATGGAAAACAGAGGCAGCCCCGGAAAAACGTCCATCCAGGAACTTGTAACCCAATTCTGAATTGATGGATTGTTCTGCACGAAGGTCCCTTGCAGGTACTTCATAACGGAAATCAACAATGCCCAATGAACCCATATCATCAATATTGGGGGCGCGGTACCCATTACCCAGGGCCGCAAACAACTTATGATGATCATTGACATGGTACATCAATGCCGCATTAGCAACGAGGGCAGAAGGTTGGATCCTGACTTGCCCGAGGGAACTATCCTCCAGCCTTATGTTGAAGGCATTGTAACGAAGCCCCAGTTCAGCGCTAAAGTTTTTCCAGGCAAAGTGATGCAGGGTATAGATCGAATAGTTTCCATAGGTGGAGCCATCAGGGTACAAGGCGCGCAATGGACGAATAGTGCCATCTGCTTCATTACGGTCATAGCGCTCACTACCTATGATATCATGATAGAGTTCTATTCCGGAATTGGCCGACCAACCCCTGGCGATCTCGCTGGACAGGTCCGCTGACAGGCCAAAAGAGCTCACGGCATCCTGCTCCTTTCTCACTACTGTGCTACCCTGTTTGCTGCTTATCCTTCCTTCCCTGCTATCCTGGTAAGAGGCCGTTACGGATAGCTGCCGCATCCATTTGGTCTCACCCTTCTTATCCCAACGCAAATAGGTCAGGAGCCTTTGCTGGGGATCCATTTCGTTGTTCCGGAACCGCTCCAGCTGCACTTTGTGGTATACAGGCACATGGTTCTGCCGGAGGAACTGGTTCGCAAAGGTGAGGGTGGAACGATCCGGCAGCGCCCACTTGAGCTTGATATCAAAAGCATATTCCTCATAACCCGATGGCGATTGCTTACCCGTAGTATCCCCTCCCACCAGGTCGCCAAAATGACGATAGGTAAGGCCAATACCAACAGCCAGCTTTTCACTACTGTAAGACAGCTCTCCCCTTCCGGTTTGCTCCATCCCGGCAGACATGTATTTTCCCAGAAGGTTACCCTGCCAACGGGAACCCTTATCCGAAAACTCCGGTTCCTTGCTGAACACCTGCACTACCCCACCAATTGCATCTGATCCATACTGGACAGAGCCTGTCCCTTTGGCAACTTCAATCCTTTGGATCGAATAGGCATCTATGGTGTTCAGGTATTGGTTGGGACCATAACGGAAGGTGGAATTGTTCAGGCGTATACCATCCACCAGTATCAGCAACTGGTTACCGGTGAGGCCCCTCACGAATGGGGAACCACCGCCATGGTTGGTCTTCTGTACAAATACCCCGTTCAGGCCCTGCAGCGCTTCCGGTGTGGTACGGGGCTGGTGGGCAGCGATGGTTTTCGCCCCAATACTTTCCACCATATAGGGAATGGACAGGTTCTCCACTGATTTCCTATGAGCGGTCACCACCACTTCCTTCAATGGCTGGGCTGCAGAGTCCTTCTTCTCCTGCGCGAACGCTGTGGCAAGAGGCGCAATCATGGCTATCACTACCCCAAACGACCTGCTCATTTATCCGACCCTTTATGGTTGCGGTGTTTCTTTGATGATTTCTCCCCTTCTTCCTTTTCCCCCTCCTCTTCGTCCTTTTCACTCACCAACAGGAAGGCGCTTCTCCTTGGGGCAGGCATCACGCTCTGTTCCCCTTTCACAGCCTTCCAGATCACCTCACTGAACACGAGGTCAGGGATGGCATCTTCCTTTGAAAGATCAAAACTTTCGCTCAGGTGGGCACTGGGTGTATTGGCTACATTCTTCTCATTCAGGTCTACATTGGCAGGAAGGGAACTAAAGACCGTATTGTCCGGCGTCTTGTTAAAGCAGCGCCACATGGGTGTGGCAGCCGCATCATATTGACTCATCGGCGGCAACCCGAGGATCAGCTCGATGGTCCGCAGCATTGACGAAGTGGAATACATGGTGTGGTCGATAAAACCACGCTTCACGTAGCCACCAGCCACATAGGCAGTGGTGCGGTGGGCATCCACATGGTCGGGACCATTTTGTGCATCATCTTCCACAATGAACACAACCGACTTTTCCCAGATCGGGCTTTTGGAAAGGTATTCCACAAACATCCCCACTGCCAGGTCATTGTCTGCCACATGCGCAAATGGTGTTGGCCTGCCCAGGCGCTGGCCTTCGGTATGATCATTGATGAAGCGGAGGGAGTTGAATTGCGGAACAGCATTGGCTGCCAGCAGGGAGTCGAACTCACGCTTCCATTGGTAGAACCGGGTAGTATCCCTTACACTCTCGTCCCAACTGGTATAATAAGGACAGAAATGCCCTTCCAATACAGGAATGTTGGCCTTATAGTCATCAGCGAACTCACCATAGGTGCGATAGCTTACTCCGGCCCTTTTGCAATAGTCCCAGATAAAACCTTTGGTCGGGTTGGCAATGGACCTTGTGCCTTCCGCATCGTAAGTGCCACCCCTGCCGCCATAGCTGGTGGGCCAGTTCTTCTCGAGGTAATCCGTTGCCCCGGCGCTCAGGCTCCAGTTGTGCCCATCGGCACTAACCTCACCATCTACATAGAAGTTATCCAACAATACAAACTCACGAGCGAGCTGGTGTTGGTTAGGCGTAATGCGTTCCCCAAACAACAAAAGGCTGGTATCCCCATTGCCACCAGGCATATCGGCCAATACCTGGTCATAGGTGCGGTTCTCCTTGATGATATAGAATACATGCTTGATGGGCGAAGGATCGCCAACCTTCATGGGGATGGGATTCCCCAATTCCCCTGTAGCCACCAGTTCACCTTCTTTCGAATAGGGGGTATTGGTATAAACAGCTTTGGAATAACGGGCAAGGGTAGCCGCATCTGGCATATCGATGATGGAAAGTGTTCCTTTCATCAGGCCGCCGATGTATTGCACTTCCTGTTTTTTAGAGGGATCACCTTGCTGGTAAACTACGGCCTCTGTTTTGCGCACCGGGCTGGGGCCGTAAGGATTGGCATAGGAAGTAAAGCCTTTTCCATTGCTCACGAAGAGCTTCTTTCCCAATACCTTTATATTGGTGGGATACCAGCCGACAGGAATGAATCCCAAGGAGTGGGACCGGCCCGGATGCTCCACATCGAATACGGCCAGGCAGTTATTGTCGGCATTCGCCACATACAGGGTATGCTGGTCTTCTGATAAGGCCAGGCCATTCGTAGCAGAACCTTCCGGCGCATCGGGATAAAGGGCTGCATTCAATACTTCCGATACAGTCCATGATTTGAGGTCCACCACTGCAACACTGTTATCATTGGCATTGGCCACAAACAGCCTGTTGCCATCCTTCGTTAACAATAATTCATTAGGGTGATTGCCTATAGCAAGTCTTCTGCTGATGACCTGCTTGTTCACATCATATTCGAGCAACTGCGCACCACCCCAGAGGGAGATATAGAGAAATTTCCTGTCGGCACTCAGCACACAGGTATAGGCTTCAGCACCTAAAGGCAGAATTTTCTTTATTGACTTTCCGGCAAGGTCGATCACGTACAGGCTATTGTTATCCTTGGTAACCACATAAAGTTCATTGCGTTTAGGGTGGACCGTTAGTCCGGCCGGGGAGATCTTTTCCGGCCATTTCTTTCCTAAGGGTATGCTATCGACCAGGTTGAGCAGGTCCGGACCCACCGCATATTTCAGGATCCAGTTATCATTGCCGCCGCTGGCATAAAGGAATTTTTCATCGGGGGAGAAGGCCAGTCCGTACCAGGATTTAGGAACCACCACCGAATGCAAGACCTTTTCTGCCTTAGGGTCGATCAATTGGATACTTTGGACACTCTGGCCATTATTGGTGGCAGCCAGGTATCTCCCCGATGGGGAAAGGGCGAGGTTCAAGGGCAGGTCCCCCAGTGGCAATGACCTTCCGGCGGGGGAAAGCTGCCAGCCATTGGGTAGTTTAACCCTCCGCGCTGCCAGTTCATTGTCGATCGTTGTTTCCTGCGCAAATGCAGGAAGGGCACCCAGCAATAAACCCAGGCCGGTTGCCAGTTGAAGGAAGTAGCTCATATTGTTTGTTTGCGAAATGACGTATTCATTCTCTTCCCGGGTGACTACATTTAAGGAACCGAAATAAGATCTGTGGCCATCACCCGGCAGGATAAGGGATCTTGTGTACCATCTTAAATGGGATATAACGTTTAAAGACAACCGAAATAGTCTGACCTATCCTAAAGCGTACCAATGATCCCTATAAAATCTCCCTTGCTCCAGCCTTACCCGAATAATCCTCCAAACAATTCATTCTTCGCTCCATCAAGGTTCATACTGGTGACAGGAAGGGCAAAGCTAACTGCACCCTATGAAGTTAACATTATATCTATTTTACGGAATGGTTAACCCCCAGGTTGGTCAATCGATTGAGCAGGTTCAACAGGCCGCGGGCAATTGGAAGGATATGTGGCCGAAAGGACCTTTTCATGAATGGACCATCTATTGTCAGGCAACTACCTCACATCAATATGTGAATGGCCGGCATGTGCAATTCATTAGGTTTGTAGCACTAAAACCTTGTACATGAAAAAGACCATCCTACTTGTCTTGGGCATTGGCCTCAATGCACTGGCATGGGCGCAGCAGGCTCCCATCAAAAAAGAGAAATTCCATTTTGGCGCCCCCACCCAACAGGACACGGCAGCCGGTTACACGCAGGCAGTAAAAGTGGACAATCTCATTTATGTTTCGGGAACGGTAGCCCTGGACATTACCCCAGAAGGCATCAGCTTTGCTTACAGGAATATCGAAAAGACCCTGGCCCATTATGGGGCCACCATGCAGCATGTGGTGAAGGAGAACCTTTATACCACGGATATTGAAGCTATGGCGGCATATAATGCAGCAAGGAAGGCTTTTTATAAGGGCGATTATCCGGCAGCCACCTGGGTACAGATCTCCCGTTTGTTCATGAAGGAAGCCAAACTGGAGATCGAGGTGATTGCCTATTTGCCGAAATGAGAACGATTTTTTAATCAGCTGGGCCTCCGATGAGGGGATACAGGGTATTTGCCACGAAGACTCGAAGTCTCGAAGGAACACAAAGGCGCCTTAGTGCCACTTAGTGCCTTCGCGTCTTCGTGGCCCAATAACAGGATAAAATTTTCTGTCCCCATCAGGGTCTCCCGCAGGGGACCCTGATGAACAGCAGGATAAAATTTCATCAATTGAGGGTAGAAATCAAAGGCAGCCAGCCAGCCAAAGAAATCCGAAAAATACATAAGCAACTAAAAATCAATACTAAACAAATCATTTAACACAGAATTTATAGGAACTTAACATTCCCTGAACTTATACTTTCTTATCTTTGCCCTGAATTGCTTCCGGAACCTTTTCATACGATTGCCTGCTCCCGGCAGGTTTTTTTATACCCTGTCGGTCCATTATTCACGAAAACAAAACGTATGAAGACACAGAAATTTGAATTGATGGGATGGAAGAGGATGTATGTAGCGGGACTTAACCGCCGACCCAATCCCGTCATTGAGATCAAAATGGAAGCTGGAAAGCGTACCGCTGCAGAGGAAACAAAACTCAATGCAATCCAGCAAAAAGCATTCAGGATGAATTTCCTGGCCGGTCCACAGGGAATCCTTGATCCCCGGCTTTTCTAGGACCTGAAATGCTCCAAAGGGTATGGGTTAATACCCGTTATTTATTGGTTTACAAAAGAAAAAGCCCGTAAAGGGCTTGTTATTTTTTAGATAGGGCAGTTGCTTAATTACTCAAAGCGGTGGGCCACTGTCCAGCAAGGATGCTGTGATCATTCCCCTTTCAGGTCATCAGGGTCATCTGCCTCCTTATGCTTCTCGATCACTTCATCATGGTAAAGCTTCCGCTCCAGGGAAAACCTGTCCTTCTTGTTGGCCAGGATCACCCAGATCACCAGCATCAATGCTGCCACTGCGGTTAAGACGATTCCAAATATTGCCATAGTTCTACCACTATGTCCATCAAAAATACCGCCAGAGCCTTTGGGGCCATCCCCACTCATCCATTATACCAGCTTTGGCAGAAAATCATGGACATTTTTTCATTATCCTATTATTTTAATAGACTTTTTCTATTTTAGCATTTCACCCTTATTCTTTGTTTCCAACCAAACTACTTATGGGCAAACCCAGCTTCAAACAAGCTTTAGCCTTCTGGACCAAATTGGGATTCATCAGTTTCGGCGGACCAGCCGGGCAGATCGCCATCATGCATGAATACCTGGTGACCAAAAAGAAATGGATCAGCGAAAGCCGGTTCATGCATGCCCTGAATTATTGCATGTTGCTCCCCGGTCCGGAGGCCCAGCAATTGGCTACTTATATCGGCTGGCTGCTGCATGGCACAAGGGGTGGATTGGCAGCGGGACTGCTCTTTATCCTTCCATCCCTATTTATCTTATTGGCCCTTAGTATTGCCTATGTAAGCTTCGGCCAACTCCCCTGGGTCTATGCCTTGTTCAATGGCCTGAAACCGGCAGTAATGGCTATCATCCTGCAAGCCCTGATCAAGATCGGGAAGAAATCATTGCTTAGCCCATTTCACCTGGGCATAGCTATACTTGCTTTCATAGGTATCTTCTTCTTCAACATTCCCTTCCCCCTGATCATCCTGGCCACCATAGCATTGGCCTTTGCCGGAAGAAAACTATTTCCCCAATGGCTGGGCATCAGTCAGCAGGCTTCTAAAAAACAGCAGCAAGACGAATCGGCATTCTATATCAACAACCAAACAGAGGTTCCGAATATAGGCTTCAACCCGGCCCGCTTCTGGAAACAGGTTGCAACAGGTATCTTATTATGGTTACTTCCTTTCTACCTGCTTTACCTGCTGGCAGATGATTTTGCGTTCTGGGAAAGGCTCAGTTTTTTCTTTACACAAGCGGCGCTGGTGACCTTCGGTGGCGCTTATGCCGTATTGCCTTATGTAGCTCAGGTTACGGTGGAGAAATTCCAGTGGTTATCCAGGCTGCAAATGATCGATGGACTGGCCCTGGGGGAAACCACGCCAGGTCCACTGATCATGGTGCTGGCCTTTGTAGGGTTCATGGCAGGATATAACTACTATGATCATGCGCTTTTACCCGGGACACTTGGATTGCTGGTCACCACTTATTATACCTTCCTTCCCTGCTTCCTCTTCATCTTCATCGGTGCACCTATCATTGAACGGACAAAAGGAAATAACCATATCAGGGAATTGCTGGCCTTTGTGACAGCAGCCGTGGTCGGTGTGATCCTTAACCTCACCATCTACCTGGGAAAGGCAGTGATCTTCCCGGATGGCATCACGTGGAATGGGTTGGACTGGATGGCACTGGGATGGATCATCCTTTCCTTCATTGCATTGCAGCAATTCAAAGTGAACATGATCCTTTGGATCTTCGTAAGTGCTGTCCTGGGTTGGCTGAGATGGGCACTGGGCATGGCCTGAAGTAAAGTAAGGGTAACCGGTAACGATGGCCTGTTCCGGCCTGCCAATCCCTGTTTGGATCCTTACAACTTTGATACCAAGGGCATGAACAATCAATTACCATTCAGGATCCTTGACTCCAGTTCATTGAGGTGATGATTGTATGCCACATAAGCAACCAGCAGCACTACAAGGGCGAAGACCAGTACCGAAATGGCCAACACTTTTTTCTTGTCCATTGCATTATGATCTAACTTGGAACGCAGCATAATCGGGAATTGTGGTTCGGGTCGCAAATACAAGTACAAGGTACCTCATTCCATCCCTTATGACCAAACCGAGGCCGGGGGTGTTTTTCCCGGTGCTACCAATTTTTATTCCCCCTTTCCAGCCATTCCTGCCGTAATCCGGGATCACCCTTGATTACCGCTAATAAGGCAGCACAAGCCTGTCATCAAAGCCTTTCGGGTAATGGAATAGCCTTTCACTAATTTTGCCCCATAGTATTTGGGTCCAAAATCAATTAAGCGTTTATGAAATGTATAGCCATTTATTGCGGCGCCAATAACGGCAATGATCCTATTTACCTGGAGCAAGCTAGCCTACTGGGAAAGATGCTCGCAGCAAGAGGCACCAGGATCGTCTATGGCGGTGCAAAAGTTGGACTAATGGGAGCTATTGCCAGTGCGGCTTTAGAGGAAGGCGGCGAAGTAATAGGTATCCTGCCCGATTTCCTGCAGCAGAAGGAATTGGCCCACCAGGGATTGACAGAACTGATCATGGTGAAGACCATGCATGAACGGAAGTCATTGATGAATGATTACTGCGACGGCGTGATAGCCCTTCCCGGTGGGTTTGGAACCATGGATGAACTGATGGAAATGCTCACCTGGGGACAGCTCGGCCTTCACCATAAACCCATAGGCTTATTGAATATTGATGGTTTCTACGAGCCCCTTATGGCCTTCGCGGACAAGATGGTAGAAAAAGGGTTTCTCAAACCGGAGAACCGCAATATGCTTCTGGTTAGTGACAATATCGAACACTTGCTTGTCCTTATGCAGGAATATACTGCACCCAGGGTTACCAAGTGGATCAGTAAAGAAAAAATCTGACTGCCCAACATTACGTCATGAAAATAGGACTGGTACAGATCAGCTCGCTTAAAGGGGATATAGCAGCCAATATCCTGAAGCATTGCAATTATATTGAACAGGCAGCAAAGGAAGGCGTGGGTATGATCGTTTTTCCTGAACTCTCCCTTACCAATTACGAACCCAGCCTGGCGGCCCAACTGGCAACCTACCCAGGTGACAAACGTTTAGCTGTCTTCCAGCAACTCAGTGACCAACACCAAATCATTATTGCCGTTGGTATACCCATTCGCTCAGCAGAAGGCACCAGGATCGGCCTGGTGATCTTCCAGCCAGGCAAGGAAAGGGAATGCTATACCAAACAATACCTGCACATGGATGAATTCCCTTATTTCGTTGCAGGTGAAAAGATGCACTACCTTGAATTAAAAGGGGAAAAGATCGCTTTGGCCATCTGCTATGAACTCAGCGTCATTGATCATATTACAAGGGCCCATAAGGACGGAGCAACCCTTTATGTTGCCAGTGTCGCAAAGACAAAAGACGGATTGGAACATTCTGCCATCCAGTTGCCGGTGCATGCAAGCAAGTTCAACATACCCATCCTTATGGCCAATTCGGTAGGACCGGCTGATCATTTCATTGGAGCAGGAGGATCGGCCGCATGGAACAGGAAGGGAGAACTATACCAATCCCTTGGTGAAGAAGAAGGCCTGTTGATCATCAACACAACAGAACTATAAGTTATATCACAACAACTGATCTGTATTTCGATAAAACCGGGCTACAACTGCGGGACGGATCACCCTGTACATACAATAAATGTACTGCGCAATTTCTTGTAATTGGATTTCAATAAATTATAAAATCGTACAATTACTGTCTCTTCGCATAGTAATCAACGTTAGTACTAAATATTTACCCTTACCAAGGTGTAAAGAATATTGACCATTTATAAAATTCTCCCAGAATTAATATTCAATTCTGGTGAAAAGAAAGAAATTTGTCCCAACACCTTATCCTTATGATCAGCTATTGGATCCACCAATAGCATTTGGTTAACGCATTCACCCTGATCGCCCGCATGGAACAAGAATTTGCTGTCAAGCGAACCAGTCGCTTATTGATCCTTACCCTGCTATGCCATGGATTGGTAACCCTATCCCTGTTGGCACTTAGCTGCACAGTACATTTTGGTTTCCGTAATTTAACTGACATAGACTATTTCCATGCCTTCAGGCAAATTCATTCCTACACCATTGCTTTTCCCTTTTGTGCGCTACTGCTGGGTCCAATGATCCTGTTACCAACAGTTTGTTTTGACCAATACACCCTGGGCAACCAGTTCAGGGTACCCCTTCTGTTGGCAGCAACAATCGTCTATTATACCGGCATCTTTGCCTTTACCGTGTTCCGCATCTTCCCTTTGCAGCTGGGATTAGGTTTCAATGCCAACAATATTGCATTAACGAACCAGTACCTTTCCAGCCGTCACCAAATACAGGAAAGCTGGAACACCTGGCAGCATATCCGCGCAGCTTCAGCCCTGATCAGCCTGGTACTCACTGCCCTCGCCACCTTTAAAAAACCCATCCAACAGACACCCAGCTGGCAAAGCCTCGACAAGTTCCTTTCCTGAATAAGTATAAACAGTCCATTCGCTTCACAGCAAAAAATATTTTTGCAACCATTCGGTTTCGCTTATATTTGCTACCGAATGGTTGCATTTATCAATATAGTCTATGAGAAGAGATGTATTCCAGGCAATAGCTGACCCCACCCGCAGGGCGATCATCACCCTGATTGCCGTCCAGGCCATGACACCCAATGCCATCGCAGAGCATTTCGACAGCAGCAGGCAGGCCATATCCAAACACCTCCGCATACTGGCTGAATGCGAACTGGTGACCCCCAGCCAATCCGGCCGTGAGATCTACTACCAACTCAATGCCAACAAAATGAAAGAGATCGACAAATGGTTGGCCCAATTCAGGAAACTTTGGGAGAACAGGTTCTCCGAACTCGATAAAGTCTTATCCACACTCAAAAAGCAAAAAAAATGAACAGCCATTTGCAGTTCGACTTTACTGTTAACAAGTCGGACAACACCATCAATGTAAAGCGGGAATTCGCAGCTGAATTAGCCCTGGTATGGGCGGCCTGGACCCAGCCCGAATTACTCGACCTCTGGTGGGCGCCCAAACCCTACCATACCAGGACCAAATCAATGGATTTCCGTCCCGGCGGGCGATGGCACTACTCCATGATAGGCCCCAACAAGGAAGTACATTGGTGCATGGCCGAATATCATTCCGTTGAACCAGGACGGGGCTTTACCGGACTCGATGCCTTTTGTGATGAAGCCGGCAATATCAATGCTGCATTTCCCAGGTCCTTATGGACCATCCAATTCATCGACCAGGGTGATTCCACACTAGTAGAGATCAAGATCAAATACCAGCAGCTGGCTGACCTCGAAAAGATCATTGAAATGGGCTTCAGGGAAGGATTCACAGCTGCCCTCCAAAATCTCGACCAGTACATTGCTGCCCAGTTCAAACTGCGCCAGCAGATGCGCACCGATACCAGGGCCCGTGTATGTACCTACCTTAACTTTCCTGGAAATACTGAAGAAGCGTTCAGGTTCTACCAGTCAGTATTCCGCAAGGAATTTGTCGCGCCCGGTATCCAGCGCTTTGGCCAGTTACCGACCGAACCCGGCCAGCCTCCTATAGCCGAAACAGTCAGGGATATGGTCCTGCATGTGGAGTTGCCCATTACCGCCAATCATATCCTGATGGGCACAGATGCGCCGAAGGAAATGGGTTTCACGGTAACGGCAGGCAACAACATGCATATCTCCATCGAACCGGAAACCAGGGAAGAAGCCAAACGACTATTCAACGAGCTATCAGCTGGAGGCAACATCTCCATGCCTTTACAGGACATGTTCTGGGGCGCCTATTTCGGCAGCTTTACAGACAGGTATGGCATCAACTGGATGGTGAATTGCCTGGCCAAATAATTGAATAAAAAAAGAATGGTTCCAATAAAGGGTACCCTCCCATTAACCGGAACCATTCTTGCTATGAAAGCCCAATACTTTCTAAAGTTTTAATATCCTTCGGGTACCTATCAATGTCATTTTACGTGGGTCATATATCCGAAGGAAATAATTACCTGCTGCAAGGCCTGACAAGTCAACACTTGAACCATTCACTACGCCATTTTTCTGCATTACTTCTACCCCAAATACATTGTAAACCTTTATAGCAGTGGTATACAATCCGGGAAGCTTAAACTGAATGATCAAATTCTTTTGGACAGGGTTGGGATAAACAGATAACTGGTCATTATTATCTTCAATATCATCAACCCCGGTCCCGATAAATGAATAGGGCAGTGAAAAGGCGCTGGAACAGCCATTGCTGGTAACCTTAACTGTATAGCTGCCTGCAGCTACAGGCTTATAAACCTGTTCGGTTGCCCCCGCAATGATCACATTATCCTTATACCATTGGTTACCGGTAGGTGCTGAGCTAACCAGGTTATTGTCCATATCCTTCGTAATGGAGGGCTGCAATGGAACCGGGGTTACAATAACCCTTACCGGCCTTGGGGAGGCATAATTGATGCCATTAATAACAGCCTTCACGGAATAGCTTCCTGTTGTATTTACCTTCAATACAGCAGCATTGGCACCAGGTATGGCTACACCGTCCTTGTACCATTGGTTAGCCTGTGTTGCGGAAGAAATCAAATCTATCGAGCTATTACCACATATGATTGTATCAAGGTTTGGTGTTATGGCAAGCTCATTCATCCTGTTACGGACAATTTCGAGATAATTGCCATTAAAGTTTGTCAGCACCATATCCAACTTGCCATCCGAATCAAGATCACCCAGCTCAACGGAATAGCTCTTGTTGGTAAACTGGTTTTGCTTCGGCGGATCGAAAGAAAAGCTGCCAATCTCACTTTTATTCCTGTAGATAACAGGCCCGGTCACATCACGTAAAACAAGAACCAGGTCCAGTTTCCCGTCTCCATCAATATCTGCCATCCTTCCCCATCGGCTATCCCCTGGTGCGGGTACCTCAACTGGAACAAAACTTACAACAGATCCGGCACTCGTGTTCCTTAAGAGGGTAAGGGACATCTTTCCACTTGAAGAATTGGCCAGGAAAATATCTTTCTTTCCATCACCGTCAATATCCCCAACAGAGATGGTTTGGATATAGTTTTCGTAATACCCATCGTATAACCTCACCGGTCCAGAAAATGCCATCACCCCATTTGCAGAAATATTCTTATAAAAATCCAGGCTAAAAATGGATACCGATATCAGGTCTACTTTCCCATCATTATCCAGGTCGAACGGAATACCTTCCGGCAGTGGAGAATACACCCTTTCCAAACCAACATGGCCGGGTCCCGCACTAACATTCTTTAAATAATAGGCACCAGACTGCGCACCTACCCAAACATCTAACCTGCCATCTCCATCCACATCCAACACTTCTACTGCCCAGGTATTCACCAATGCCGTTTTCTCGTACAAGAAGGTAAAGGAAATTGTATCCCCTTTCCCGTCATTTCTGTACACAGAGACCTTGCCTACTTGATTGGCGAAATAGTTGGCCGTCACGAGGTCATCCCAACCATCCCCGTCCATGTCAGCGATCCTTATACTTAGCAAGGCACTTCCACCGCCACCGTCGGCATCAATCGGCATCTGCCTGGGCTCACTGAAAACAAGACTATCTGGTGAAGAATAATTCTGGCGGATAATGATATTCTCTACAACGAATGCGCCGATAATATCCAGCTTGCCATCCTTGTTCAGGTCATGCAATTGAACCAGTTGCGGGTCAACCTCATTGCCATCCAATATCAGTGACCTGCCAAAAAGCGTGCTATCAAATACTGTTTTGTCAGGATGCACAATAGAATAATTGACATTGGACCGGAATTGTAGCCCCGTAGCAAGGTTCTCCACTTCAATTGGCCCTAAAGCCACACCTGGCGGCACTTTGGCCTGGATAAGCGATGGTGTGGCCGATTGAATCTCAGCCTTCACCCCACCAAGCAGGATCCGGTTTTGGATGGGGTCAGCATTAAAGTTTTGGCCGCTAATACTTATGGTTGACCCTAAAATTCCCTTCTGTGGGCTAACAGCCGTCACCCTGGGTGAGGCAGGTAGGGAGAAGGTAAACCCATCTTTCTCAACTTTGCGAACCGTGCTCAGACTAATCTTTCCTGAATTGCCACCTGCTACAACTGCCCTGATCTCTGTTGGGGAAACCACTTCAAATGACAATGCCGGCTGACCGCCAAATTCAACACCACTAACGGCATTGAAATAGTTACCTATGATCCTTACCGTATCCTTTCTCCCTGCAGCAACAGGACTAAAGCCACTGATCACTGGCCGGGCAACCACAAAACCGGCCTTCTGTCCCGTACCATAGGCATTGACGATACTAATGATTCCTGAACTACCCAAACCAACCTTGGCTTTGATAACGGTGGGGGAAACGACTTCAAAAGCCAGCGCAGCGGTTCCGCCAAAGCGAACATCCAGGACATTAATGAAGTTCAATCCTGTTATGGTGACCACCACTCCTGAATCACCCACTTCGGGAGTAAAGGATTGAATTACCGGTGGCGCCGCAAAGGTGAAGCCGGCTAGTTTACCGGAACCATATGGATTGGTCACTTGTACCAACCCACCGGCACCATCAGCCGTTATCGCCTCAATGGTAAAGTTGTCAATCACATTGAAGGATGCAGCCGGCACCCCGCCAAAACTTACCGCAGTAGCCCCGGTAAAGTTGTTCCCCTTGATCACCACTTTGGTGCCTTTGCTCGCTATGGCAGGATCAAAGGATTGTATGCTGGGGAGTAACGCCTGGTTCTTATAAACTGATATACTTTCTGAAGTAAAATTAGTGGTCACGACATCGGGGAAGCCATCATCATTCAAATCCCCTATTGCTACCCCATAGGGTGAATTGCCATAAAAATCCGCATAATTGCTGAAGACCGGATTTCCGGGTGCCGTTCCATTCTGAAACACCCTAACCGTATTATACGATGTCAATACCACATCTATTTTACCATCACCATTAATATCGCCAAAACCCGGATGTTTAGGGGTAGTAAGGTCGTAATAGATGGTTGCGGTAGCGGTGAAGGAAAGGGTGCCGGGGGTACTGGAATTCAGGTAAACCTTTGTGGAAGCCCGGTCATTATACATAGCACATGCGAGATCCGGCTTGCCATCATTATTGAAATCACCATATGCCAGTCCTAACGGTTGGTCCCCTCCGTAAAAACGAATCTTATCACCGAAATTAATAGAACTACCTGTCGACTTATTTCTGAAAATCGCTATGGTATTGGAAAGTTGGCAGGTTACGGCAATATCAGGTTTTCCATCACCATCTATATCACCCGTTACCAGGCTGGCTGGTCCGAGGTCAATATCGGTTGACAGGTCGGTTAACCGGGTAAATGAAATGTTGCTGCCAATACTTGTGTTCTGGTATAAGGAAATAGCGTTAGATAAAAAGTTAGCTACCACCAAATCCATCCTTCCATCCCCATCAAAATCAATGGTGGCCAGATCAAATGGGCTATTACCGGTAGGCCATTCCTTCCTGGCGGCAAAGCTTATTGCCCCCACGGTGCTGGTATTCCTGAATACCGCGAGCTTCCCTTCTGCAATGCTGGTTGAGGCGAGGTCCTGCTTCCCATCACCATCAAAATCCCCTGCAGTAATCGCGTAGGCCATCACCCCATTAGGCAAATCAATTTTGGGCTCAAAATTTAATTCCCCCGCTGTTGATCTGTTTCTCAGTACTGAAAGGGAAGCCAGCTCACCCGTAATGCTGTAATTGTTTGCCGTTGCCAGGTCAGGAAGACCATCACCATCCAGGTCCATCATGACCACATCATTGGGCTTAAGTCCGGTTGGCAGGTCAAGAGGCGCGGCCAAGGTATTATTAGCAATATTACCTGCATTGGAAAATGTAACCAGGAAAGGCAAAACGGAAGATGCTGACTTATTACCAACGGTCACCAAAATCGGTTGGTAATTGGCACCCATCGGCACTTTCACTCCTAAGGAAGTAGCATTGGCTGATTCAACAACTGCTTTTACCGCACCAAAATAGACGATATTGTTAGATGGATTGGGATCAAATCCGGAACCGTTGATTTGAACTGAAGTCCCGACAGGTCCGCTAACCGGCAAGAAGGATTGGATACGAGGTTGGGCAATTGAAGTTGATAGCGCAAACACCATCATAATGGAAAACCAAATGCTGATCTTCATTTAAGGGTTGTATTTAATATTCGGAAAGAGTGCAGGTAATTGCACACATTGG
The DNA here is from genome assembly GCF_018595685.2 of Flavihumibacter rivuli. NCBI lineage: Bacteria > Pseudomonadati > Bacteroidota > Chitinophagia > Chitinophagales > Chitinophagaceae > Flavihumibacter > Flavihumibacter rivuli. The sequence goes on along the minus strand of NZ_CP092334.1, from coordinate 3,467,088 downwards.
TACCTATTGTAATTTAAGCTTATCTGTCAAGGAATAGAATATTAGTTAAGACTTGATTAGCCCTCAAATCAAACCTGCAGGAAAGAACTGTGGTTTATGGGTAGTTATTGACTTTCCCGTTTCCAGACTGCAAATAATACTTTCCGAACCCGATTGACTATCTTCAAGATATGCCTGATTGGTACCTAGTATACCAACCACCACCAAATGTAGTCCATGAATTGTTTGCTTTTCAAAAAGATGCTTGTTTCTAGAAGGCAGTTGACTTTGCTGGTTTGCATCCATCCTATTGAAACCAAACAAAAGAAATATAAACACTCACCTGCTTAATACTTAATCATGCAAACTCCCACTATAGCCAGCCAAATAGCCAAACATTTCCGCGAAGTACATACCGGTGGAAACTGGACCTGGGTGAACCTGAAGGAACAATTGGCAGATATCAGTTGGGAAGAAGCCGTACATAAAAGGGAAGGTTACAATACCATACTGGCATTGACCTACCATATCCATTATTACGAGAATGCGATCCTGAATGTATTGAAGGGGAACCCCATCAATTCCCATCACCAATACAGCTTTGATCACCCTTCCATCAACAACCAGCAGGAATGGGAGGCATTTGTAAGCAAAGTATTTGAAGCCGCAGAGATCTTTGCACAACTGGTGGAGCAATTGCCGGAACCCACACTTTGGGAAACTTTCGCAGACCCCAAATACGGAAACTATTACCGCAACCTGCATGGTGTGATCGAGCACACCCATTACCATCTTGGGCAGATCGTGGTACTCAAGAAAATGATCAGGGAATCCTGAACCTTATTTTCTGGAAAGTATACCCTAAAACCTTTTCAATTTATCACCACTTCATTACATTTGGCATTAACCCATGGCCACTGTGGCATGGCATAACCTGATCCTACCCCGGGAAATGTCAACTGTTTCATCCGGACCTTCTGTTCAACATACAACCCCAAGCCCTTTCGCCATGCAGAAAAACAGAATCGCTTATATCGACCAGATCAAGGTCTTCCTGACCTGCCTTGTTGTTGCCCACCATGCCGCCCAAGCCTATGGTCCGACCGGAGGGGTATGGGTGGTGGATGATCCCCATAAGGCATCCTGGCTGCGTCACTTCTTTTTCGTCAACGCCGCCTACATGATGGGACTCTATTTTTTCATTTCCGGGTATTTCATGGTCTTCAGCATCCAAAGGAAAACCAATGCAGCATTTGCCAAGGATCGCCTGAAGCGACTGGGTATCCCATTGGCTTTCTTCACCCTGCTGGTCTTCCTGCCCTTCAATTATTTTGGCGCGGGAGGGAAAGGTAATATCCTCCAGTTCCTGGCCACCACCTACCTGGAGCGCCCTCCCATTGCTACCGGGCATCTTTGGTTCGTAGCTTCCTTACTGGCCTATAGTTTTCTTTACCTGATCTTCTTCCATCAACGCTTTACACAAGTAAGTAAACAAACCCAGCCCATCAGCAACACCTATATCTTCCTTTATGTTGCCGCGCTTACCCTGGTCAGTGCATGGGTACGCCAATACTACCCCATCGATACCTGGAAAACCTGGATCATCCCTCTCGAGCCCGCCCACCTTCCCCAATACCTTAGCCTCTTTATTGCAGGCACTCTATTCAATCATGCCAACTGGCTGAACCGCATCACCGGCAGCCAGGGCATCCTCTTCTTTGCCATCGCAGTGATCACTTATGCCGCACAGGCATTCGCTCCTGCCAGCATTAAGGAATTCTGGATCACCGAATCGTTGGTGGAATCCTTGCTTTGTGTGGGCATCAGCATCGGCCTGCTGAGCTTCTTCAGGCGCTGGGGCAATAACATGAATGGCTTCATTGCATCATTGTCAGAAAATGCATACGGCATTTACCTGGTGCACCTGTTTATTGTGATCATATTCCAGCAGTTGCTGCTTGGGTGGCAGGCTAATCCTACCATCAAATTCATCGTGGTGACCTTCCTGGGAATATTGACCTCCCTTGGTGTAAGTATCCTAATCAGGAAGAACAAAACCGTCAGGAGTATTGTGTGACTAGATGGGCTGTATTCCCTACTTCATCCAGGCAGCGCCACGGTAAGACCTGCCGATAGGCAACCATTGGCCACCAACGAGGGCCTGGGTCTTTGAATAACCGGTGACCTTATCAAGGGCAACAATGAAGGAACGATGGATCCGGCAAAATCTAGAGGATGGCAACAGCGATTCTATCTCAGCTGTACTGATCTTGGATTGATACACCCCATTTGTTGTAACAACCTTTACATATTCCCGCTGGCTTTCAATGTACAGGATGTTATCCAGGTCAATCAACAACTTCTTTCGGTCAACCGTCAGGACCAACACATTTCCATCTTCCTTTTCAGGAAGTGCAGCAGGCTTGGCAGCATCGAAACGGGAATAAGCCTTTCTAACGGCAATGGCAAACCGCTCAAATGAAAATGGCTTCAGGAGATAATCGGTAATATTCAACTCGAATCCTTCCACGGCATATTGTGGATAGGCAGTGGTAACAATGACCGTAGGCTGGACCGGAATGGTCCGCAGGAAATCGAAACCCTTCAATCCGGGCAAATGTATATCCAGGAAGACCAGGTCTACCATTTCCTGTTGTAAATGACCGGCAGCTGATCTGGCATCCCTATACTGACCCTTCAGGTCAAGGTAAGGTACCTGGCTGATATACTCGGCTAGTAAAGCTGCAGCCAGCGGCTCGTCCTCAAGTATGATGCAGGTCATCTTTCGCATAGGTCAACAGGTTAAGTTCCATGTAAGCCCGGTATTGATCCCCTTCCGGCTGGCACTGTAAGGTGTATTCCCCGAACAGCAATTCCAACTGTCGCCTGAGGTTTGCCAGCCCTATGCCTTCACCGGTAGAAAGGGATCCCTTTTCCTTACCCATGGAATTTACGACAGTTAATTGCAACAGGTCATTATGAACCCGGAGCTTTATGTCCACAAAGGCACTGTCTACTGTTTCAGCTGCGCCATGCTTGAATGCATTTTCTACCAGGGGTATCATCAGCAATGGCGGAACCAATTGGCCAGGCTGATCCACCTGGAAGGAAAAATTCACCCTGAAGGAATCATTGTAACGCAACTCCTCCAATTCAATATACTCCCTGATGATCTTTATTTCCTGTTCTACCGGCACTAATCGCGCCCTCGTTTCATACAGCATATACCGCAACAGGTCAGCCAGACGAAGGATGCTTTCAGGTGCCTTATCGGACTTCACCCTGGATAAGGCATAGATATTATTCAGGGTATTGAAGAGGAAATGGGGATTGGTCTGCGATCTCAGGTAATTCAATTCCGACCTGGTCTTCTCCAGTTGCAATTCCTGGTTCCTGTACCTTAATTGGGAGGTATTGACCAATAACCTGATCACCGCAAAAAAGGCGATCCCGTAGAGTTGGAACATGATCGTCCTTACCATGTACTCGCTATTACCAAATGCCACATCAAGCTTTGGGAAAATTCCCAGTAAGCTACCTAACAGATTCCAGTACCAATAACCCAGGACCATGCATAAAGCCATCACGATCACAGTCACCAGTACAGATAAAAACCGATGCCTCCTTTTCCTTACCATTGGAGCCAGGAGATGGAATAAAAGGATATTGGTTAGCGATATGAATACCATCTGCCATAAAAGCGGGGGAATATTCTTTTGATAGGCATCAACATTCCCACCCGAAGAGACCACGCTAGCCATGATCCACAACAGGGTATAAGAAGCTGCTATTATGCCTGTCAGCCCAATATTGTTCCTGCCCCATCCTTTCATATTGTCCATTTACCGCCGGTAAATTAACGCAATTGTACAGGCTGGTCAACAGTTCTTCAATTGGCATTATCATTCTGTCAATCAATGACCGGATCTGGTCTACCAATAGCAAACAACACTGGGCATACCTCTCCTTAAAGACCTTTTTAGAAGGCCATCTGCAAGTAAACTTTGTATGGTCAACCCATTTTTCCAGCAACCAACCCACCAAAAACATTTATTATGCCTATTGTCCTGATGCTGTCGCTTGTACTTTCCTGTACACTCTTTTCATCTGTTGGCTTCGCCCAAAAGAATGACACCCTTTTGGTCGATCCTTCGGTCCTGAAAACCCAATACCTCAAACCCGGCACCAGTCGCTACCTCGTCTATTTTAAAATGAAACCAGATGCGCCAAGGTCCTACCTCCAGATCTGGAATCGCACCATCAGCAGGTCCACCTATAACGGGAATGAGGTTTTCACGATCAACCAGGTATGGGAGGACAAGGACAGCATCGTCCATACTGCCCTATCCCATAGTGATGCCCGTACCTTCCAAACGCTCTACCACCAAAGCTGGTGGGCCAAACGCGGGGAAGCTGTCTATGACTTCGATAAGCAAACAGCATCTGTCAACACCTACTCCCTCAGTGATGCGGATACTGCCCTCCAGATGAAAACGCTATGGCAGTCATTCAAAAGCGCATGGGGACAATACTCCCTGAACTGGCATGCTGACCTGGAAGTATTCTCCCTGCTGCCCTACCGCGAAGGGGTTACCTTCCTGATCCCCTTCTATGAAAGCGGATATGACCAACCCAGGCCCATCCCTTATACGGTTACCGGGAAAGCAGACCTTACCGGTTACAATAACCAGAAGATTGCCTGCTGGTTGCTTACCCATGAAACCAAGGGGAATAAGGAAGTGTTTTGGGTCAGCCAGCAAACCCAGGAAGTATTGAAACTGGAACAGGTCCTGAATGGCACCCGTTACCGTTACAAGATCAAGCTAGGGTTCAGCGAATAGGCTGGCACAACGAATTCAGCAAGAATCGGGTTTTCCTGCCGGGTCATACAAGGCAATTTTGCCTAAAATGATTCAACATGAAAACCTTTATTCTTTTACATGGCTCCTGGCATAGCGCCTGGAACTGGCACAAGGTCCTTCCCATCCTGCAATCACGTGGTCACCGCGCCATTGCTATTGACCTGCCGGGAATGGGAAGGGATAAGACCCCGATACAGGAAGTGAGATTCCAGGATACTGTTGAAAAACTTTGCCAGCTGATCGACAGCATCGAAGGAAAAGTTATCCTGGTGGGCCATAGCAAGAACGGCATCATGATCTCCCAGGCAGCGGAATACAGACCGGAAAAGATCGAAAAGCTCATCTACCTCGCAGCCTACCTGGTCCCCAATGGCAAGACCCAGGCGGAATACTCCCTGCAGGATACGGAAGGGGTATTGAAGCCTTATGTGACCAGGTATCCCGAGACCGGCTCCCATACCTTGCAGCCAGAGATCTACAAAGAAGGCTTATACCACGATTGTGATGAGGACATCGTTGAACTAGCCAAACTACTGCTCAGTCATGAGCCGGTAGAATCCGGTATTACCCCTTTGCAATTGAGTGAAGAACGATTTGGTACTGTTCCGCGCTACTATATTGAATGCACGGAAGACAGGGCAGTAACCCCATTTATCCAGCGGAAGATGTACACTGAACTACCCTGTAAAAAAGTATATCAAATGCCTACCAGTCATTCGCCCTTTTTTAGCAGGCCGAAGGAACTATGCGATATCCTGATAGAAATTGCAATGAAATAATTGCCTTTTAAATTGCTCAGCCGAATGAAGGGTCGTGCCTTCTAATTTCACCTTTGTACACCAAAGTCCTTGATCCGGCTTTGGTGTTTTCTTTTGCGGAAGTATGGGAAAATACATCCCAAAAAGACTGAAATGCTAGCCTTGTTATTTTCCTGAAGCAGTTCCTCCTTCTGTAAAAGTTAAAGGAAGGGAGAAAACTTCTTTCTGTATACCAGAACCTTGATTTGGTCGATCCTGCGACCAAATTGGGATTATTAAATGTAAATTACCTTATGAAAAGGATTGGCCTCCATATTGCTTTCTGGCTGGTATACCTTCTTCAGGACCTGGTCCTTATCATCACCTGGATCGGCCCATTCCTCAAAGGATTTACGGGTTCACAATTAACTATAGCAGCATCGGCTGACGCCTTCACCATGCTGCTGCCCAAGATGCTATTGAGTTATTATCTCATGTATAGGGCCATCCCCCTTTTAATCCGGGAAGGCAATAACCAGTTCAAAGCCATTGGTGAAATAATACTGGTAACAGTAATGTCCATACTCTTGTACAGGGGCATGGTAAAATATTTTGTCAATCCAGTAATTTTCAAATCATCACTTAAGGATGTCCCTTTCTTTGATCCTAGGAATGTATTGATGGCATTTATGGACCTGGGTTGTGTAGCAGGACTAGCAGCTTTTATAAAATTCTCCAGGATGCAACTGGCATTCAAGGAAAGGGAAAAGATATTGACCAGGCAGCAGCTTGAAACAGAATTAAAATTCCTGAGGAACCAGACCAATCCACATTTCCTGTTCAACACCCTCAACAATATCTATGGATTAGCCCGGAAAAAATCAGACCTGGCACCTGAAGCCATATTGAAACTGTCCAAACTCCTAAGGTTTATGCTCTATGAATCCGGCAATAACCAGATCAGGATCGAAGACGAGATCAGGATGCTGGAAACCTATATTGACCTGGAGGAGCTTAGGTATTCCGAACTTCTAACCATCCGTTTTCGGAAAGAACTGGACAACACCAATGAAATGATCTCCCCATTGATCCTTTTACCCTTTGTTGAAAATGCGTTTAAGCATGGCGTCAGCCAAAACCGGTTCAACGCATTTATCAACATCAATCTTCACCTCCATAATGGCAAGCTCTTATTTGAGGTCATTAACTCAAAAGAGCAGACCAGGTCAGCTGCACTGGTGGAAAATATTGGCCTTAGCAATGTTAAAAGACAGTTGGAGCTATTGTACAAAGACTACCAGCTAGAGGTTACGGATAACACGGATAGCTTTTCAATAACCCTTCAATTAAACCTACACAGCCATGCGAAATATTAATTGTATCATTATTGAAGACGAACCTATTGCAGCTGAGGTCCTGGAGGATTATATCAAACAGGTGCCGTTCCTGCAACTAAAGCAAAGCTTCAGGGATCCTGTTTCGGCAATTGATTACCTGTTCCATGAAAACACGGACATGATCTTCCTGGATATCAACTTGCCTCAAATGAATGGCATGGACTTCCTGCGCACCCTGAATAATCCACCGAAGATCATTGTCACCACTGCTTACCAGGAATACGCATTAAAAGGATATGAGCTCGATGTCCTTGATTATTTATTGAAACCTATTGAATTCAGCAGGTTCATGATAGCGGTCAATAAGCTGAAACAGGAAATTTCGAAGGGGACTAATTATTCAAGAGAGCAAGTATACGCAGACAAACCCCACCTTTTCTTCAATATGAATAAGAAACTGGTAAAGGTTTACCTGGAAGACATCCTGTCCATTGAAAGCCTGAAGGAATATATCAGGATCACCACCACTGGAAGGACAATCCTCACCAAAATGCAGATCAGCGAAATAGAACAGGTATTGCCAGCTTCCCTGTTTATCAGGATACACAGGTCTTTTATCGTCTCCCGGAAAAAGATAGATGCCTTCACCGCAACTGATGTTGAGATCAAAGGGAAGTTGATACCCATTGGGAGAATATACAAGGAACAGGTTTTTCAAAGCCTCACAGCCATAGGCCGATCCTTGCCAGAACAATCATAGACGGGACTGGCTTCTACAGATCATACATCCATTTATTCAAAGGCTGTTATGCCTAAGCTGTTCAATCAATATGGAATACCCATTACCATAGGAGTGCCCATAAAGCTCCTCGTTCCATCAGGTCTACTGGTGGGCACACTGGACCTTATAGGCGCCATCATACATAGAGCGTTGGTGACCCATAAAAACCCTGTTTCATCCATTCTTACCTATATCGCCAGCGGTCTATTTGGAAGTGAGGCACGGACGGGAGGATCTACTATGATCGCAGCAGGAATCATCATCCATTATTCTATTGCAATGACCTTTACCATCTTTTTTTTCTGGATACTCAGCAACACCCCTTTCCGTTTCAACAATTGGGTACTCAACGGGATTGGTATCGGGGGGATGATCTGGCTGGTCATGAATTACATGGTACTTCCGCTCAGTAATATTCCCAAATTACCTGATCCGGACATTAAAAGCATCATGGTAAGCAATTTCATCCTGATCACTTCGATTGGATGCCCCATTGCCTACATTTATAGCAGGTGGGAAAGCAAACACCCAACTGCCTGACATAAGACAAATTGCACAACCTACTATAAGATCAACTCCAGCTGACCATTTAAATCAATTAACATGCATTCCATTTTTCAAAAAGATGACCGGGAAGCGATCATCCATCGAATACAATCCCTGAATAAGTATTCAAAACCAAAGTGGGGAGTGATGTCTGTTGGACAAATGTTACGGCATTGCTCGCTTTGTGAAGATTATTATTATGGACTGGTCCCTGTAAAAAGATCCCTGTTGGGAAGACTGATAGGTAGAATGGTACTAAATAAGATAATAAAGGATGACCAGGCACAACTTGGGAGGAACGCCCCGACCTCCGCAACATTTATCATCAGGGAAACCGTAGACGATATTGAATCGGAAAAAAACAGGTGGATAAATTGTATTCTCCGCTACGCTGATTATCCATTTTCATCGTTCAGGCACTGGTTCTTTGGGCCAATGAGCAAGGAAGAACTAGGAATATTTGTGTACAAGCATTGTGATCATCACCTAAGGCAGTTTGGACGATAATAAAACACTCGAGGACTAGTCAGTTGCTTCCTGGATAATTTCCCACAAGCCAGGCCATCCGGTGCTGTTGGAATGGTGCTTTCCTGGTCAGCAAAACCTTCTATTGGGCATACCGGATCAATTTTTGATCGCTTGATTTTTAATGCCAATTGTTTGATTCTCGTAATCATCATACTACGCGAAGCATTTAACTTTATGGCATAAAAAGTTCCATATGGGAGCATATATCTTGAAGATCAATGGAGTGTTAAAATCGGTTGATGTTGATCCTGCCACCCCTATCCTTTGGGTCCTGCGGGAGCACCTTAACCTGCAGGGCACCAAATACGGCTGCGGGGTGGCTATGTGCGGCGCCTGCACGATCCACCTGGATGGAAATCCGGTAAGGGCCTGCCAGCTTCCCGTTTCGGCTATTGGCAACCGGGACATTACTACCATCGAGGGACTATCGGAGCAGGGTGACCATCCTGTCCAAAAAGCCTGGCTGGAACATGATGTAGCCCAATGCGGTTATTGCCAGGCGGGACAGATCATGGCAGCAGCTGCCTTGTTGCGCAAGAACCCCAACCCTGACGATGCAGCCATTGACGCAGCCATGAATGGAAATATCTGTCGCTGCGGCACCTACCTGCGCATCAGGGAAGCCATTAAAGCAGCGGCAAAGGCCACTGTAAAGGGTTAAGCGTATCATTCCTACACCTCAAATCTTTTCCAAATGGGACAACAACAACCTCATCATAGCAGGCGCTCCTTCCTCAAGTCTTCCTTACTATCCAGTGGCGGACTCATGATCAGTTTCAGCTGGCTGGCTGAATTCAGCATGGCTGAGCGCATCAGTGCCACAGACATTCCCTCCCAATGGAGTCAACTGAATGGCTATATCAAGATTCGCCCTGACAACAAGATCATTATCCTGGCACCCAACCCGGAGTTTGGACAGAACGTAAAGACCTCACTCCCCATGATGATCGCAGAGGAATTGGATGCAGACTGGAATTCCGTGATCGTAGAGCAGGCTCCGTTTGACACCTCGATCTATACCCGTCAGATGGCAGGGGGCAGCCAATCGGTGCGCGCTGCCTGGAAGCCTTTGAGAACGGCAGGCGCTGCTGCGCGGCAAATGCTAAGGGAAGCTGCCGCCCAGACCTGGAATGTACCGATAGGAGAGGTTACCACCAGGTCAGGGGTATTGTACCATGAACCTTCAGGCAAGTCAGCCACTTATGGCGAATTTGCTTCCCGTGCGGCCGGAATCGCACTACCCAAGGATATACCATTAAAGGAGACCAATAAGTTTACCGTCATCCGTCAGTCGAAGAAGAATGTGGACGGCCAAAGCATCGTTACCGGCAAACCCATGTTCGGATTGGATTTTGTGAAAGAGGGAATGCTGATCGCCATGATCGAGCATCCGCCAGCCTTCGGCATGAAACTCAAATCCTTTGATGCCACGGAAACCCTGAAGATGCCGGGCATCAGGGATGTATTCACCATCAAGGTATTCGAAGAGGGATTTGAAAGGGAGATCTTTGACACGCGCACCTTCAATGAACAATTGGTAGTGGTAGGCAACACCACCTGGGAAGTGATGAATGCCCGTAAAAAACTAAAAGTGCAATGGGAACCTATCAGTGAATCCAAAGAAACCGTCAGCATATTTGGCAACAAGCGGGAAGAAACCATTCCGGCCGGTTTGGAAAGTACGGCCCAACACTATAAACTGATGCAGGAATGGTCCGCCAAGCCTGCCAAACAACTCCGGAAAGACGGGGACCCGGAAGCAGCTTTCCGCAATGCCGCACAGGTCATTGAAAGGACCTATACCGGTCCATTCCTCGCACATAACTCCATGGAGCCCATCAACTGCTTTGCAGAGGTAACGGATGACCAGGCATTGATCGTAGCACCATTGCAGGCACCAGAGTTTGCGGAAAAGACCCTGGCGAGAAGGCTTAACCTACCGGTGGAAAAGATCGAGATCCAGATGACAAGGATGGGTGGCGGATTTGGTCGCAGGGCATATGGACATTATATCATAGAAGCAGCCCTTATCTCCAGGAAGGCAAAAGCACCCATCAAGCTGGTGTATAGCAGGGAGGACGACATGACCTACGGCATCTATCGCCCCATGTATACGGCCACTTACCGGGCAGCATTGGATGCCAACAAGAACCTCATCGCTTTTCATGTTAAAGGCGGCGGCATCCCGGAACATCCGATCGCAGCGAATCGTTTCCCGGCAGGTGCAGTGGATAACTACCTGGCGGAGGGTTGGGAGATCCCCTCAAATATCACCATCGGTGCATTCAGGGCTCCCCGCTCTAATTTCAACGCAGCGGCAGAACAATCCTTCCTGGATGAACTGGCCGAGGTCATGGGCAAGGACCCTATTGACTTCCGCCTTGAATTACTCGCCAGGGCGAAGACTAACCCTGTAGGGAAAAACAACGATTATGATGCCGACAGGTATGCAGGCGTACTGAAACTGGTTAGGGAAAAATCAGGTTGGGGACAGGCCCAGAATAAAAAATACAGCCGTGGTGTAGCAGCCTATTTCTGCCACAATTCCTATGCTGCCCATGTGGTGGACATTGTTACCAGGGATGGACAACCTTATGTAGAACGGGTGTTCAGTGCCGTTGATTGCGGTATCGTCGTTAACCCTGATGCAGCGGCCAATATGGTACAGGGCGCAGTGGTTGACGGCATTGGCAATGCGTTCTATGGGGCACTTACCCATAAGGACGGAGCGGCCGAGCAGAATAATTTCAACCGCTATCGGATGATCCGGAACCGCGAGGCCCCTAAAATGATCGATGTACATTTTGTACAGAACGACATTGAACCAACCGGACTTGGTGAACCCCCCTTCCCGCCGGTATTTGGTGCGGTAGCGAGTGCTTTGTACAAACACACGGGCAAGAGGGTGTATAACCAGCCTTATTTAAATGAACTCAATAAGAAGAAGGCGTTTTAAGTGACGCTTCAAAAGAGCCCATACAAATAGGGTTATAAAGAACAGATGCCCGACCATCACCAGGTCGGGCATTGTTTTCATTCAAAAAAATCCTTCAGCAGATCAGTTAAAGACATGGTGGCGATCCGGTATTCCACTTGCTCCTGTAAAGCCATACCCTCTTCCTGCAATTCCCGGGTAAATTGCTCCTCTTCACCATAAACCGGTATATCGATCAGGTTCTGCCCGAAAGCCTTGGAGATATAGTTCCTGAACTCCGAAAAGTCCAGTTCACAGGCCTTAATGATCAGGTTGGCTAATAAAGTGTCATTAAAATCCCCTGTTTCGGTTGCCAGGTAGAACTGCTTATTGATGGACTCATGGAAGGCCTTTACCACTGTCTCTTTTTGAGTGGAATCCAAAACCGCGATCAACCATAATGCCATAACGAATTGAACAGGGATCCAATGGTCGTCGTAATCGAAAAGCATTTCATGAACAAGCCTGGCTGGCTCCTGATGCGACAGTTTATACGTCACAACAAAGAGATGGCTAAGCAAAAAATCCCCTGTCCAATATTTGATGGTATCCTCATCATATTTCAGGAACCGCAGCCAATTGGTCCAGCCTTCCTGGTCGCCTATTTCGGCAAGCAATACAAAACCTACCAGGATCAGGTCCCAATCCCGGTTGGTACCGGCGGCAAAAAAGGAAGTTTCATCCAGGGCATCCACCACGATCCTGTTCAAGTCAGCCCCCAATGTAGTCTTTGGCAATTTCGCCAATGCAGCCAGGGCGGGGGCATCATCAGCAGAAAGCTCTCTATAAAGGATCGAAAGCTCAGGATGGTGCAAGTCTGGCAAGGGCGGATAACCAATGATCACCCTTTCAATACTCAGTAGGCAATGATCCAGGACCGGCGAAGGATCATCTTCGTCGTAATAGGAATCCATTATCCGAAGCACATTCTCTGCCAGGTAACCCAGGTCCATTTTATGAAGCAGGGGCATCAGGCGGTGAGCCCGCCGGATCGCCTTATCTGTTTCTTCATTCAGCAAATGCCACTCTATTCCCAATACTTCATAATCGAAATACTCCGTGATCAGCACCTTCTTCCTTTCAGGGAACTGCTGTTCATAAGGCAGGGATAAATCCATGAATGCCTCCATGGCATCATAATCCTCCTCCCGCAGAAGGATCCGAAGGTGAACCAATCTGGTTTCTACAGAAAGGGGAAAATCCTTGAGGGCTTTGCCATTCAACTCCTTTCCTTCCTTGCCCTTATTCCTTTGGCTGTATACATATGACAGGAGGTTCACCGGCTGCGGGTAGGACGGGAATTTCTTTACCAGTTCCTTCAATTGATGGGTGATGGGAACCCCCATTGAGATGCTTTGCCAAAGTTCATCCATCTGGTCCTTTAACTCCGGTACCGGGATATATGGATCATCCGTATCCAGGATATCTTCCTTAAGCGATATAGGTTTCGCAGTAGTTTTATCGTTCTCCATATGGCAAATCTACCCCAGAATAGCACGCGCAAAAAGGGAAAAAGAAGAAGAAAGGCTTTCTTCCCCTGTATAGATGCATTAAAACTTATTGAACCCCTTCATCTGGGTAAACAACAGGTCCTTCTTCCTCCTGCTGACTTCTACTTCCTCATTATTGGACATGACCAGTGTACCTCCGTCACCACGGATGTATTCTTTAATATGCATGAGGTTAACCAGGAATGATTTGTGCACCCTGACAAAACCCGCGTCCGTTAGCAGGGCTTCATAATCCTGTATTGGCCGCGCTGAACAGATCATGGGAAGGCCGGCAAAATGAATATTGGTATAACTTCCCGATGCCTCACAATAGATAATATCATGGATCTCTACCACCTGGAAACCTTTAAGTGAGGGAATACATAATTTCTGCAGCCTGTTGCCGGGAGGTATGGTGATATGCTGGATGAGATCAGCTACATTTTTCTGTACACTGCTCTTTTCAATTCTTCTTGCCGCGCGCCTTACTGCATGCACCAGCAGGTCTTCATCAATTGGCTTCACCAGGTAATCAACAGCACTGTAATGGAATGCCTTCAACGTGTGCTGACTATGGGCAGTGACGAAGATGATCTCGAAATCGAACTGGTCCAGTTCTTCCAGGAGTTCAAAGCTATTTTTACCTGGCAATGATATATCCAAAAATACCAGCTGCGGGTCCAGCAATTCTATCTTCTCCCTGGCATCCGTGGCATTATCGCATTCCGCTATCACCCTTACCTCAGGGCAATACTCTTCCAGCAATTGTTTAAGGGTGAACAATCCGCTGGGCTCATCATCAACAAGAATGGCTTTGATCATATAACAGGTTTAACCGGATAATTCCAATACTGCAACAGTGCCGGACCCTTGCTGTACTGAAAGCTCTGATTTATCAGCTATCCTTAAGGAACAATTCATCCGATACTTTTCATTGAGCACCCTCAATCTTTCCCTGATATTGGCAATGCCGACCGAAGAATGCAAGGACTGCCGGTTTTCCTTTTCCTGCAGCGACTTTGCAATGCCCACCCCATTATCTTCCACTTCACAAACAATGGCCCCCTTTCTCTTGAAGAACCGCACCATCAACCGGCGGTCATTTGATTTGCTTCGAAGTCCATGCCATATGGCATTCTCTACCAATGGCTGCACCAGCATGGGTGCAATGGAAGTATGGTCAGGATCAAGATCACTGGCCAGCTCTATCTTGTATTGAAAATCATCAAACCGCAGCTTCTCCAGCTGCAGGTACTGCTCGAGGTGGTCAACACATTCCCGGATAGTGATAAATGGTTGGCGGGATTGCTCCAGGCTGATCCTGACCAGGTTGGCGAATTTGCTCAGGTAGCGGCTGGCATTGCGCTTGTCATCCTTCCAGATCATTTCCTTGATACTGTTCAGGGCATTGAAAATAAAGTGGGGGTTCATCTGGGTATGCAATCCCTTGATCTCAATTTCTGCCATTTGATGTTTCAATATGGCATCCTGGCGAACCTTGGCGATCCTTCGCTGGTAGAGCAGCGTAACTAGTGCCATAAAGACAAGGCAGGCAACACCCCTGAATAAATTGGTCTCCCAAAATGCCGGCTGGATCACCACCCTCATGGACTTGACCTTTTCACTCCATTTGCCATCACTATTGGCCGCCCTTACTTCAAGGGTATAATCCCCAGGTGGTAAAGAAGTAAAAATGGCCTCCGGGTTCCTGGAAGGAACAGACCAGGTATCATTCAACCCCCTCAGCCTGTAACTAAACCGCGTATTACTTTCATTGGAATAGTTGGTTGCGGCAAACTGGAACCGGAGGAAATTTTGCCGATAGGTCAATTCAAGCTCAGGAATATAATTGGGATGTTTTTTCGTTTGAGCATTGCTGTTATTGATAGAGATAGCCGTAATAACAGGTGTTGGACTAAAATCTGTAGCCATTATGGAAGCCGGGTCAAATGCCGTGATCCCGTCCATCCCGCCGAAATACAACCTGCCATTCTTATCTGCAAGGGTAGAGCCGGGATTGAACTCTACATAACCCAACCCGTTACCTGTATTGTACTCGCCTATCACTTTAAAATGCCGGTCGAGTTTATATAGGCCATAATTGGTACTCACCCAAAAATTCCCCTGCCTGTCTTTCTGTACCGAATGGCAAACATTTGACCGTTCCTTTGGCCTGATTAATACCTGGCGGATTACCCGATCGTTCTTATCATCATAAACGACCAATCCATTATTGGTAGCCAGTACAAGATAACCACTGTATCGAATAAAATGTTTCACCCCCTTTGCAAGGACATTAACCTTACTGATGGCTTCTATCCCTTGTGACAGGTAATGATATCTTGCAAGTCCTACACTTTCATTACACAACCAAACTATTCCATCTTCTTCTTCCAACATATAGGTGGCTCTCTTAAAGCCTGCCAATCCTTCCCGAATCGTCTTACTGCTGATTGACCTTGTTCGATTTTCCCATTCCAGTGACTGCAGGGAGAAAACCTGTAACCCATCATCAGTACCCAACAACAGGCTATCACTATGGCGCAATTTCAAGATGCCATACATCTTATTCAGGCGATGATATTTATTCTTCTCAGGAAAGTATGTGATCTTATTTGTCCTTCGGTCCAGCTGCATCAATCCTCCGCAGGTTGCCGCCCAGATGAGGCCAGGCTCATCTTCTGTAATGCTGTAAATAACATTATTGGCTTTTTGAACTACAGCAGATGCCGGGTAGGAAGTAAAATAATTATCCCTGTCGTCCCATTTGAAGAGCCCCTTACCCTGTGTACCCACTAACTTGACACCATCCCTGCACTGGTACATACAATACACTCCATTATCCGTGAGCGATGCGTTCCTGGAACTCGCCCCATTAATGGTGAGGAACTGGTATCGAAGGGGATTATACTTGATGATGCCGCCACTTGCCCCGATCCATACAATACCCTGCTTATCCGTAAAAACACATGCACCAAAATTTGATATGGGCGACCTTGGGTCATATTGATCCTGGAATGCCTGTTGTACTCTTCCTGTAGGGGCATGATACCGGATGATACCACTTCCCCTCGTCATGATCCAGAGTTCCCCTTGCTTCCCGGTAGCAAAAGATTCAATCCCGCCAAATACCAGGTCAGATGGACGAACAATTTCCCGGCCGTCATGGTCCCATTCAACAAGGTAACAACCACTTGAAATAGCGCCAACCCATAGTTTATTGTCATAAGAAGCAATGGCGCGTATCTGTGGGAATGGATAATCCTTAAAGCGCTGTTCTATCCTGAACGAATCCTTCCCCGGTATCAATTCATACACTCCCTGTTGCGTGGCAACCATTACCCTTCCGTTATGGATGGTCAGGTCAGTTATCTGGTTAGAGGGAGCATTATCCACAAAATACCTGCGGATCTCGGCCCTGTCAGTATTCAGGTAGACCAGGCCATGGCTGTTGGTCAGCACCCACCACTCATGGGGAGCAAAGGAAAGTATCTTGAATACATTGGCGCTATCCAGCAATGCGGCAAAGGGAAAGAAATCCGAGAACCTGGCCAGGCTATCACCGGATGGCCTGTACAGACAGAGACCACGTGTAGTCCCGATCCATAGAAGGTCATTGGCATGGTCAAAATTCAAAGCGAGAATGGCATTGGAAGGCAATTTCCGGCCCGCTTCATTTTGTTGCAGGTAAACTTTGAAACTGTGTCCGTCATACCTGTTCAATCCATCCAGCGTAGCGAACCACATGAAACCATCACGGTCTTGAGTAACCGAAATACAATTGTGCTGGGACAGGCCGTTCCGGGAATTGTAATTCTCGAAAAGGAGCGGTTGGGCAAATGACCTAACAAACCCAAAAGCCAGCAAGAGCGCGGCTATGATAAGAGGCCTGTACAACATGACAAGAGCAGATAAGGTTGCACTTAAAGTTAACATAATTCCAAGGAATCTTCCCTACCCGTTCATAAGACCAAAGGCGCCGTTCCTAAGATGGCTTCCATGCGGGCTACAAGGCCAACTAATTTTATTCCCCTAAAACCTTATTTATGAAACGTATTCACTTCTGGACAATATTGGCCATCAGTTTCATCGCCTTTCAATGCGAGCGCTCCATCGAAACAGAACCAATGACTGCCCAACTTCAGAAGGGCCACCTGGAGCAGACAAAAACCTTCTCCTCCACCGTGGCAAGCAGCTGGATGAATTTAGAGGTAGAACTCATGAAAGCTGCTCCAACCGCGGTGGGAAATGCAGCCTTCAGCCGTCATTTTGCCTATGCAGGGGTAGCCTTATACGAATCGGTTGTGCCCGGCATGCCGGCCTATCGATCCTTACAAGGACAATTGAATGGGCTGGAAAACCTGCCCACTACAAAACCAGGTTTCGCCTACCATTGGGGAGCCAGTGCCAATGCATCATTGGCGGCGATCATGCGGAGGTTCTTTGCATACCTCCCCTCTGATAAGCTCGCATTGATTGGCGCCCTTGAAGACCAATGGTCAGAAGAATTTGCCAAGGAAACAGAAGCAGCAACCATCGAACGCTCAGAAAAATTTGGTAAGGAAGTAGCAGAAAAAATTATTAGCTGGTCTGAGAAGGATGGCTATGACCAGGTGAATACTCCCATCATTGCACCTGAAGACAGGGTTGGTCCGGGCTATTGGACACCGCCCGCTACCCCATCTGTACAAAGCTTACCCAACTGGGGTGGCATAAGAAGGATGGTTAGCAGCAGTGGTGAAGGAGCCGAACTGTTGCCACCGCCATATTATAGTACTATGCCTGGTTCAGACTTTTACAATATGGTGAAGGAAGTTTATGACCTTTCCCCAGCAATCGGTTCCCCTGAAAGGGCAATGGCTTTCTATTGGAGGGATGTGCCGGGAACAACTACCCCAGGTCATTATATCAGCATCCTGAAACAAGTGGTGGAACAGGATAAAGTAGACCTCGGCCGCGCCGCCCTGGCCTTTGCCATGGCCGGTATCATGGTATTTGATGCCAGCATCAGCACCTGGCAATCCAAATATGACTATTGGCTGCTGAGACCTATCACTTATATACAGCAGGTGCTGGGATACACCACCTGGACCCCGACACTGGGCACACCGCCGCACCCTGAATACCCATCAGCGCATTCTTCCCTGTCAGCAGCGAATGCAGAAGCACTCACAGTAGTTTTCGGGGACAATCATCCCTTTACTGACCACACTTTCGACTATCTCTACAATTCAGCTGTAGACCCGCTTCTTTTCAAATCCCGGACCTATCCCAATTTCAGGGCCATTGCTAAAGAAGCAGGATTATCAAGGCTCTATGCCGGTATCCATTACCGCAATTCAATTGAGCAGGGATTGAAACAGGGAAAGGTGGTTGCAGAAAACATTCTCCGGACCATCAAATTCAAAAAATAAGTTTACCCCCTTGACCTATGGCCGTCCTGATCCCTTTGGCGATGGGCGGCCATTTTGTTTTTGGTTCATTCAATACAACGGCTCTTTATTTAAAACAGCTTTATTACCCGGGAATTTTTCATAAAAATTGCCAATTCCAGAAATCTTAAATCAGTTCAATGTCCAGGGAATAACGATTACCCAATTTTGCACCATCAAAAAATACTGGACATGGAACTTATCACCTACAAGACCAACATCAGGAATGAAGCAGCGGTTTGCAAAGTAGCCCCTATACTGAACAGTATGATTGGTCCGGGCAACTGGGAAATGGACCTAAAAGAGGAATCTGCTTATTTGACTATTTTCTCACCCGGTCAAATCAACAGGTCAATAGTAAGCGAAGCGATAAGGATCGCAGGCATCAGGGCCATCAGGGTTGAAAATATCCTAGCCATGAATTAATCGGAATTGGGTAGGCACTACTTCCAATCAAACTTATGGCAACCATGGATACTCCTGCCCAATCATAGGGAGACCTGTTCCTACCCTATAGACCCTCCTCCTATTACCAGCCCGATCCCTGCAGGCACCGCGGAAAGCCGGGTCGGGGAAGGACTGTCACATTACCATGTGTCCAAGTAAACAGGTAAATGCATAATGGCAATACAACCGGCCCAAACAATATTTTTTTTACCTTGTTACCGGATCATAGTAGTACCAATCCGCTCAAATGGGCAAACACAAAGAGATTGCCATATTAATGGCCGACCTGACAGGCTATACTGCAATGACTGAAGTTCATGGAGCAGAATCTGCCATGCAAATTGTCGGCAAATACCTGGAATTAGCCCAGCTATCCATGGCCGGCACCAGTCGCTTATTGGAACGCGTAGGCGACCAGCTGGTAATCATTGCGGAAAACCCTGATGATCTTGCCAATACTGCCCTCAACCTGGTCGATAAATGCACCAGGGAACCTGAATTCCTAATGATCCATGCCGGGCTCCATTTTGGGGAGGTGCTGGAAAACAATGGAAGTTTTTTCGGCTCTGCCATGAATATTACCGCAAGGATCGCTGCCCATGCCGGGAGGGGGAAGATACTCTGCTCAAAAGACTTCATAAACAATATCGCTAGTCCCGGGAACTATTGTTTCGAATCACCCAGGGAGATCACCCTGAAGAACATCATGCAACCCATCATGGTGGCGGAATTGGTCAGTCCAAACCCAGCACTGTCGGAATGGATGCACATCGACCCCGTATGCCACATGCAGGTTCAATCCAACACTCCCCACCGGTATGCGCTCGATCAGAAAATTTTCCATTTCTGCTCCGATCAGTGCAGGGAAATATTTATCCGCAACAGCTACTAAGCAACAGGCCAAGGCTCCTTTGCACAAGTAAGGTTTAGGTTTTACAATTCTTAATATAGTTCAATTATTAGCCTGTTCAGGTAAGATAATTTTGTAATGCACGAAATAAAAACCTTATTCAAATCTTACCAAAATCATTGATCAGTGAACAAGGCAACAACAAACAATCAAAGCAGGTATATTCGCCAGTACCACTATTTTTCGGGGATCATCCTCGCCCTATTTATTGGCCAGCATCTTTTTAACCATCTCCTGGTCTGGATATCAGAAGACACCCATATAGCCTTTATGGATGCGGCAAGGAAAGTATACCGCCAACCTGTTGTGGAATTCATCCTCTTAGCTGTTGTACTCACCCAGGCCATCTCAGGGATCATTATGGCCGTTAACAAAAGGAAATTCATGGCCACAGGATTTGATCGTATGCATGTGTACTCTGGCCTCTACCTTGCCTATTTCATGATCGTGCATGTAGCGGCTGTATTATTCGGAAGACTTACCTTGCACCTGGACACCAACCTGTACTTTGGCGCTGGTGTAATGGCAAGCTACCCTGCCATGCTGGTCTATATACCCTATTACGGCCTGGCCATCCTTTCTTTCTTTATACATATTGCCTGCATCCATCGGTTGAAAATGGCTGCATACACAACGGAATCCAACGCAAAAAGGCAGGCCGACATGATTATAGTAGCAGGTATGGTAATGACCCTGCTGATCATTGTAAAAATGGCCCTGATCCAAATGCCTGAAGGTTTTCATAAATAGCATTACCCAAGACCCTATCGATACCCAACAAATCCCTGCCCTTCATTACCAGACTGCATAGATCATCATCAATTCCTTTACCATTGAGGCAAATTCTGTAAATTTAAAAAGGGTTATGGAGAATATTTTTGATCAGATCATCCAACACATTTCCATTCATGTTCCGCTAACGGAATCGGAGCAGCAGGTCATTATTGGTTATCTTACCACCAGGCGCATCAAGAAAAGGCAATTCCTGGTTTCCGAAGGGGAACATTGCCGCACAGAACATTTCATTGCAAAAGGATGCCTTCGTTCCTACTATGTCGATGAGAAAGGAAAAGAATACCTTTTGCGGTTTGCAACCGAGAACTATTGGATCACCGATCTCAACAGCTTTACCAATAATGTCCCATCCACCCAATTCATTGAAGCCCTGGAGGACAGCGAAGTGATCTGTATTACCCGGCAGGCGCTTGATTGCTTATTGATCGATCTCCCCAAACTCCATAAATACTTCATGCTGATCTACCGGAATGCCATCATCAATAATTACGACAGGATCCAGCAAAACTTTTCCTTACCTGCCCTGGAGCGTTACAGGAATTTCCAGAAAAAGTATCCCCAACTGGAGCAACGGGTACCCAGGTATATGATCGCTTCTTATTTGGGCATAACACCAGAATTCCTCAGCAAACTGAGTGCGCAAAAATGATCCCCTTTCTTGCTTCTTCCTTAAACTTGTTCAAGCCAAAATCTTAACCTGTTCCATTTTCCACGACATTCTTCCATTGCAATTTTACATCGTCAAACAAATTGATTGCAATCTGAGATTTGAAGACGATTTAAAACAATAAAACAAAATGTGATGGAACAGAAATCAATTTTCCAGAAAGTAGCGGACCCCGTTACGCCTGAGAACAGTATACTCTTATTGATCGACCACCAATCCGGCTTGATGGGTGGTGTTGGAACAACCGATCCCCATTTGCTGCGCGACAACCTGGTTGGCGCAGTAAAAGCCGCGAAGATATTAGGTGTACCAGTGATCCTTACAGAAGTCACGCCCAACCTCTGGGGACCTTTCATTCCAGATGTGACCAGTATTGATCCGGATATCAAAGTGATCAGCAGGACCATTATCAATGCCTGGGATGACCCACAGGTAAGGACTGCCATCGAACAGACCGGACGCAAGAAAGTGCTGATCGGTGCCATTACCACCAATGTCTGCCTGGCTTTCCCCGCCGTTTCATTAACTGCAGCCGGCTATGAAGTGCATGCCCTGATGGACCTTTCCGGCACTTACAACGAACTGTTGGAAAAGTCTGCCCTGGAATACCTGAAACAGGGAGGCGTGGTGATCAGCTCCGCCTATACAGCGTTTTGCCAGATGATCTATGATAATGCAAGGCCTGTTGCGAATGAAGTATATGCAGCCCTTGACGGATCACCCTGGCGCTATACTTTCCAAGCCCTACTCAGTAAAAAATAGGATTTGCCATATACCAGGATCCGGAGGAGCAGTGGATCCATAAAAGCCGGGATAACCTCCCGGCTTTTCCATTTAAGCCCTGGCTCTACCGGGAATAATATTTTGCCTGTGGAATGGCGATTACCTGAATCACTTCATGCCAAGACCTGCCCGATGCTGTAATAGATCAAAAGGAGACTTATGCGTAATGCTATAGTGCCTTCAATTTTTCTTCCACCATTTCAGGCGACAACTGCTCGTGGACCAAGGCAGGGGAAGTGACCGCGATGGCACCACATACCGCGCCATATTGAAGGCATTTTTGTAAAGGATAATCCTGAAGGTAGGCAAAGAGGAATCCCGAAAAGAAGCTATCGCCTGCGCCGTTGCTGTCCACTATGTCCACATTAGGCAAAGCGGGTTGTTCCAGCCATTCCCCCTTTCTGGTGAGCAGGCTGGCACCTTGCTTGCCATGGGTACAAATGACCAGTTCCTTTCCCCTTTCGATCAACTGCTGCATGGTGGCTTTATAATCAGGCAGGTTATCGGAGCTCAGGTGGATGTATTGCGCCGCATCAATAAAATCCTGGTGGTAGGCATTGCTGCCATCATAATCATGGAGGTCGGTCCAAACAGGCTTATCCATTCCTTTTAGCAATGGGATAAGGTGCCGGCAATAAGCAATGATATTTAGAACGATCACGCTTGACCGCTCCAGCAATTGCCTTACAGCTGGTTCATTGAAAGCAATCCTTTCAGATGATTGGGTAATGAACATGGAGATCCTTCCGCCATGCTGGTCCATGATATTGATATGCCTTTCGGTTCCAGCAGGATCCAGATCAACAATCGTTTGTACGCCTTGTGCGGCCAGGTAATCCCGGATCTTTTCTCCCCATGCATCATCGCCAACAACCGAATAGAGCGTATTCTGCATCCCGAGCCTGGTCAGGGCCAGGGCCTTACCACTACCCGTTGATCCGGTGCCTTCATTGAAGCGGGCCTGGTGGATAGTATGAGGTTCTGGCCTGGGCAAATCAGGCAGGTAAACGATATGATCAAAGGTTGTTCCGCCAAGGATGGCGATATGATGTGCGTGCATAGCTATTTTTTCCGGGAGGTTTAATTCCAGGCGCAAAGATTAGCTATGCACGCTTGAATAACAATTCTTCCGGGTAAATTAACTAAACCCCAACACTGATCACTAAGGTTCCCGTGGTTAGATTCATGCCTGCACGGGATACCATTCCAGATCGGCGCCTAATTCATAGAAGCGATTGGTCAGGGGATCCTTCACCAGGAGCTTCACCCATTCATTTCCAAACAAGGTTTGCAAAATGGGATGTTTGGCTATGATCGCTCCCACTTGCTGCGTTGGCGCAACCACAACCGTGGTCAGGCGCAATGGTTGGTGATAGGCTTCCGCATCATTCTTGTAAACTGATTGCAAAGGCAATCCATGCATCAGGTCGCTGGCATTGCCCTGCATCACCCCGATCTTTCCCACTACGTTCATGGTCACTTTACTGCCGCTGCCGAAGGCCACATTATCCAAGGTAGAGAAGAGGTACTGCGCATTGATCCAGTGTCCAACTACCATCGGTGCAGTCAGGATGCCCGAAAGTATTGCCCCATCAGGATCCTGCTGCCAGTCGTAAGAATGCAGGAAGCAACGGCCATCGAGGTCTGCCTGCAGGGAGAGCGACCTTGGTGCCACAATAAAGGCCGCGTTGCGCGATAATCCCCATTCCGGCCGCACCTCTGCCCAGTCATTGGCCCTTGCTGTTACATGGCTTACGGCCAAATCCCTGTCAGTCTCCTTGCCGAGTTTAACCGATCTCCACAGGCTATTGACCTGCCTTGCTTTTTGCAGGTCGGCTTGCAACTGAACCAGCTTTTGCCGTAACCCTGCAGGAATGCCTGCCGCGAACAATTGCAATTCGTCCGTAGTGGTATTGTGCTGTCCGGCAAGAAAATGAGTGGTAGCAGGGATATCGATACCTTTTTCACGAAGTCCATCCCTGATGGCTTGCTGGTTCAGGATGGCCGCCAGGATCCGTGCGTTGGGCGCACCCTCATGACCCCCGCAGGCGCCACAATCCAGTGCGCTGGCAAAAGCATTGTTACGGGTGGTACTTCCATGCCCACACCATACCACCAATGGTGCGAAATCTTTTGTCAGCCCGATGGCCCTCAATGCATTCTCTCCATACACCAGTTGCTGGTCAAATGGGATGGATGCGATATTGGGAACAGGATGATGGTCAGCCTTGACAGATGGTTTCGATTGAATGTTCCTCGCGGCAAAAAAATTACGCCAGGCCATACTAGCACCCATGAACCAACCAAGGGTCTCCACCAGGGCAAAAGGTGTGGCGAAATTATGTTTGAGTGATTGGTACAGGCTCCTCCAGCGTTGCTTGCGTTGGTAGTTTACCCGCGCCTGCATCAAGGGTCCTGCGGGTCTTTCCAGGACGGTATGTGAAGGTTTCAGTAGTACCGGGCAGGACGCATGCAGGCTTCCGGAGAGGCCATTCCGGATGGCAATGGGAATGCCGAAGAAGCCTGCCATACCAAAAGTTTCATATTGCCCCTGTTGTTCTATCGCCCTGCGGAAAGGCTCGGAGCGGACATCAATACAAAAAACAAGTTGAGCATCCGGGATTTGCTTTCGGGCTTCGCCATTTTGTTGCAAGGCCGAACACAATCCCAGGCGAAAATCCTTTTCAGCACCTTCCAGCTGTTGGAGGTAACCATCTACTGTTGCATTGGCCAGGGCCTGCTCATGCCATTGCAGCAATTGCTTTGCATCGGGCCATAGCAGGCAGGTGAGCAGCAGGCGGACAGCAAGGTATTCAGTTGTTAATCCCTCGGGTTGCTGGGTAAACCCATCATTGCCTGCCCAGTTGGAGCGGTACTGGATATAGGCCGACCATCCCGGCAGGGTGCTCAGCAGCAGGGTAAGAAAGGATTTCTCCTTACCTGCCTCGACTCCTAATTCATCAAGACAATATTGGATCAGGGCAAGGGGCTCCTGCGGCAGGTCCTTCCACCAGTCCTTCTTTCCCCTTTTCGGTTGTAGTAAACTGTTATCATGGGGCAATAGCTGGATCATGGAGGGCAGCAATCCTTGCTTTTGCAGGGGCAGCCGCAAGGTAGATTGGCCTTCATCAAAATAAACCTGCAACCACTTGATGGTTTGCCTGTTCACCTCCATCATGGGCTCGGGCAGACCATCCTGCTGGAAATAAGCTTGCCCCAGTTTGAGCGCCTCTTCAAAAGGCAGGTCAACCAGCCCACCCAATGGATTGACCGCAACCAAATGTTTCAGGGGCCAGAAAGGTGCAATGGAAGCCCATGATTCCTTTACCTGGAAGGAGAGGCTTTCAAGGCTACTGATCGAAGGTTTATCCAGCGTGGTGATCATATGCTAATTTTCGGTTATACTGTTACGTGAGTAATGATGATTTATTTATAACTATACTGGTTGCGATGGGCCGTAACCGTTTGGGGGTGGGGCTGGCTCGCATTCAGCTGTTGAACATAGAGCTTGAGAATAAAAGCGGGAAGGGCTTTCCTGTTTAGGAGCCTCTGGCCATACAACAAGGCCATCCAGCAACTGAGGAAGATAATGATGGCGACTAGATGGAGGGGCTGGAGGGGCTGAGCCTGCATCATACCCAGGGGTTCCAGGGCCCATTCCACTGCGAGCACACTCAACCCGTAAAGGGCGCCGAGGGCCGCTGTTATCAGGGCAACCAGTAAGATTTTCCCAATGGTAGGGTTCATTAACAAGGGCATGGAAAGCTGGGTTCCCGCCATAAATGCCACGGCCACCAGCACCAGGGTGGAATCACTGAAAGATAAATGGCCATAGCCTACCATTGCAAAACACCAGGCACCCAGGGCTCCACTTAAAAGGGCCGGAAGGAGCAGTTTTAACGGTGGCGGATAACCGAGGTTAAGTCGTTTTTCCTTAGCCGCATCACCGGAAGCCAGGAAGAGGTAGGCTTTGAAGAGCCCATGCCAGCAAAGGTGGGCTACCGCGGCGGGGAACAAACCCAGGCCGCACTGCAGGAACATAAAGCCCATTTGTCCCATGGTGGAAGCAGCCAGCATCCGCTTGATATCCGACTGCATCAGTTTCCAAAGGGTTCCGAGGATGGCGGTCAGCAGGCCCAGCATAAAAATGATCATCAACCAGGATGGTTGCTGGAGGAATAAGGGTGCGAACCGGGCCAGCAGGAAACCACCTCCATTTACGAGGCCGGCATGCATGATGGCGGAAACCGGGGTGGGTGAGTTGAGGGAGCTGAGCAACCAGCGGTGGAAGGGCCAGATGGCCGACTGACTCATGGCTGCCATCAGGACAAAGGCAAGGCCAATGGAAGCAGCAGGTTGACCCTGCTCATTTTCCACGATGCCATGGAGGGTATACTCGCCGGTGAGGTTATAAAAGACCAGGAAAGCGATGGCCAGGAAGGCCGTTCCAATGCCCAGGCTCCTGAGGGCCAGGTTACCGGATGCCCTGGCTGCCGGCCAGCCTGGGTTATGGATCATGAGCCGGGACAATAAGAAATTGGCCAGTGCCCAGGCTGAAAGGAAAAGGAGGAAGTGATCCGCCATGACCAGCACAAAGAGGGCCAAAACCATCATTATCAACTTGAAAAAGAAGGTTTTACGATGGGAATCCCCCTGGAGGTACCGCCAGGAGAAGGCCGCAATATTGATGGCCACAAAACCGACCAGGCCCCACATCACCAGGGTCAGGCGGTCCACTGCTATCCACTCATTTGCTACCAGCCAGTCCAAAACATTCATAAGTTTTTCTATATTTTAACAGCAAAACTATTAGTATTACTAATATTAGTAAAACGATAAATTCTTATGTTTACTATTAGAAATACTAATTATGAGCTTTGATGTATTGACGTTGGAGTGTTTCCTGGCGGTTGCGGAGACAGGTGGATTTACCCGGGCCGCCGAAAAAGTGGGTCGCACCCAATCGGCCATCAGCCAGCAGATCGCTAAACTGGAGGGGCAGTTGGGCAAGACCCTGTTCATCAGGGGAAAGCAGTTTACGCTGACCCCGGAGGGAGAGATCCTCCTGGGCTATGCCCGGCAGATCGTGAAACTGCAGCATGAAGCCTTCGACCGGTTCCGCGAACCGGACCTCGAAGGCGAGGTGCGATTTGGCTTGCCGGAAGACTTTGCCAGTGTGTTCCTGTCGGAAGTGCTGACGGAGTTCTCGCGCCTGCATCCGCGCATCCTGCTCAATATAGAATGTGACCTTACCCTCAACCTGTTTGAGCGTTTCAAGAAAAAAGAGTTTGACCTGGTATTGGTGAAGATGAGCCGGCCGGAGGATTTCCCTAATGGTATGGATGTATGGTCGGAAGCCCTGGAATGGATAGGTGATGCCGCGTATTTTGAAAAGGAAGCAGACCAGGCGATCCCCCTGGTATTGTCGCCCCAGCCCTGTGTGTACCGTTCGCGTGCCATACAGTCTTTGGAACAGGCAAGGCGCAAATGGCGGATCGTCTTTTCCAGTCACAGTTTTGCCGGAACCATTGCCGCTGTGCAGGCAGGCATGGGCGTTACTGTGCTCCCCAGGAATATGGTTCCCGATAACCTGCCGATCATCCGCCATAAGAAAGGTATACCCAAACTGGATGACACCCATATCTCCCTGCTGAAACACGACGACCAGAACCCGGCTGTTAATTCATTTGAAAATTTCGTGGTAGAACGGTTGAGGCATTGATCACGTTATTGATGTGACTTTATACCCAATAACTAATCACCATCAGGGTCCCCTGCGGGAGACCCTGCTGAGGTGAAAGAATCATCGGAATTCTGGCCACAAAGACTCGAAGCCACGAAGGAACACAAAGACGACTTTCTTTTCACCCCAAATTGGTACGCTTCAAGAGTCCACGATGAATTTTCACCCTACTATTCATCAGGGTCCCCTGCGGGAGACCCTGCTGAGGTGAAAGAATCATCGGAATTCTGGCCACAAAGACTCGAAGCCACGAAGGAACACAAAGACGACTTTCTTTTCACCCCATATTGGTACGCTTCAAGAGTCCACGATGAATTTTCACCCTACTATTCATCAGGGTCCCCTGCGGGAGAACCTGCTGAGGTGAAAAAGGATGAAAAACTGAAGGTCCCGATGAAGATGATGAGGACTAATGAATTGCGTGAGATGATCAATGCTTTCGCTTCTCACCAAGGAGAAGGAAATACCTTACCTCAAGGCCCGTGAGTAAACGAAAACGGGATTCCATTTCTTTCAGGTCCCTGAACTGTAAGCGACTGGCAATCTCTTCGGGAGGGAAACAACCATACACCAGCCATTCCTTGGCAAGGTTTATCCTGTATTCCATATCCACCTGCTCAAGGGTCTTCAATTCCTCAACGATCAGCAAATGACTGATCATTTCATAGGACAAACCCAATCGCCCTTCTAAAAAACGCTTCAGTCCTCCTGCAGGTTGCCCATGACTGTTGTACCATTCTTCCAGCATTGAGGTAACGCGAAATAAGATGCCCGTTTCTTCAAGGCCATTTGGACCAACGGCTAGGGCTGCTGCTTTAGGATCTATAGTTGTAAGCATGAATACTGTTTTTACATTAGACTATTATGCGCCAACTGCCATTGACTCCCCGCTGTAATGGAGCATGTCAATAGGCAGACGTTCCAGGTTTCCTGTCTGCTTGAACTGGGATGGTGTCATGCCAGTCACTTTCCTGAACTGCGCAGACAAATGATGGATACTGCTGAAGCCGGTTCTATAAGAGATCTCACTAATGGTCAACTCATCGTAGGCGAGCAGTTCCTTTACCTTTTCAATGCGTTGCAGGATAAAGTAACGCTCCACAGACACCCCTTCTATGGAAGAGAACAGGTCGCTCACATAACTGAATTCATAATGGACCCTTGAGGCTACAAACGCAGACAACTTGTATTGCTGGTTGTCAATACCCAGCTCGAGGTATTCCGCCAATGCCTGTTTCACTTGCTCAACAATAGCCCTGGTCCGTCCTTCAATGATCTCCAACCCGACTTCCTGCAAGGCAGTTTGCAAGCGATGATGAGCTTCCCCGGGAATGCGGTCACGCAAGAGGATCTTTCCCAGCGATACATTAGCATAGTTGATACCTAATGTCCCGAGGATATCTTTTACGGTTATTACACAACGGTTACAGACCATATTCCTTACCAGGATCGTTTGAACAGCTTCCATTAGATTAGTTTGAAGGTTTTATAAAAGTCAACGCATGACAATAATTGGGCATCAGGACCAGCACCTGGTTATCACAGCATTTTCATAACGATATGCATAACTACAGCCAGCTTAACCAGCATAAGCAGCATCAGTATCCCCAGGAGCCTGAACTCAAAGGACACCAACTTCCAGCTGCCGTTGCTGCTAAAAAGCTTTTTACTAACTACTGTGTTTCTTGACCAATTCATGGTGGTGATCATTAATTGTTTCATGGAAAAAGGTTTTGATTGTTCAGGTACAAAGTAACCAAAGGGCCTGGCCAAAGGATTGAATATTCCGGCTACGGACTTGTATAAACCTGCTATTCTTGCCTGGAACAATAACGATCGTTCGTTCCGTTACTCCAGCGAATTAGTCACTTATGTCCTGCCACATAATAATAGTAATAGTGGTAGCTATAATCCCCGAATGATATAAAAACACCCCTCCATCGTATACAGGTGAGGGCCTGCACTGGTGCTAGCTTTGCATCATCAATTCAAAACAAAAACAAATCAAAATGGAAACAACAATCAAACAATGCCATTGCGCAAACAACAACTGTTCTTGTACCATCTGCCAGTGTGGCGATGCTTGTCCTGGTGCTGCCTGTACTTGTGGCTGCTCCTGCTGCGCATAATGTAAAAGGGAGAGGAAAGCCTCTCCCTTCCATTACCAAAATCCTTTCAAATCTTAAAAACACTTCCTTATGTCACTGTATACATTTTCCACCACTTCCAACCTTACCCTGCTGGATACACCAGGTGAGGTATACCTGGAAACCTGCCAGGATATAAAGATCCTCAGCAGCATCAGTGGATTGAGCCAGGAGAATATCCAACTGCGGATGGATACAGGGCATAAGGCATTCCTTGCCTATTATCAATACCAACCTGCTGCATTTGGCTGGATGGCAACCACCCAGGCGACTATCGGGGAACTCAACCATTCTTTCCGCTTGCCGCAAAGGGAGCGGTACCTCTGGAATTTCCGGACACTGGCCCCTTTCAGGGGAAAGGGCATCTATCCGGCCTTGCTGCAATATATCCTTTGGAGTGAGGCCCCGAAGGCCCATCGCTTCTGGATAGCCCATGCCCCGGAAAACAACGCTTCCCTCAGGGGAATTACCAAAGCAGGATTCCAGTTTGCCGGAACGCTTTACCGTAACAAAATGGGCAGGGTGGTCATTCGGGAAAATGAGGCCAACCTGCATCTCTTACCCTCGCTTTACCAGATGGGCATCTACCGATCCGCAGCGGATGCCGCTTCCTGCTGGCAATGCAGTAGCCCTTACGTGAAAAACAGAACGGGAGAATGCTGCTGTACAGAAAAGGGCCAGTCGTGTAATGGCGCTACTATCCTGCAGCCCGTAGTATAATCCACCACCTTTTTGATTCCCTGTATTGCGATGGCATCCATCGCGTGGAACCCCTTTGTCCTGAACAACCAATAACAGATTTCCACTAACCGCTAAAAATTATCTATAATGAAAAAAATAACGCTCCTCCTTTCATCTGCCTTAGCACTATCGGCTCTCGCCCAGGCCCAACAGATCAATGGCATCGTTACTGATGCCCAGGGCAAACCTGCCGAGAACGCTTCTGTTTCCTTACACCGCGCTAAAGACAGCAGTGTGCTCAAGATCGAACTCACAAAGTCTGGTGCCTTTAGTTTTACACCATCAGGCCCCGACAGTTTGTTCCTCTCCATCAGCTATGTGGGGCATGAGCCTGCTTATTCAAGGCCTTTCCGCTATGAAGGCAATACCATTTCCCTGCCGGGTTTCCGCCTGGATCCTGCACAAAAACAGATGGAAGGCGTAACCGTCACCGCAAAAAAGCAAATGGTAGAAGTAAGGCCAAACAAAACCATCCTCAATATCGAACAAAGTGCGACTGCCATCGGAAGCGATGCCCTGGAACTGTTCCGCAAATCACCGGGCATCACTGTTGACAAGGATGACCAGATCAGCCTTTATGGCAAGAATGGTGTACAGGTGATGATCGACAACAAGCCGACACCACTCAGCGCGCAACAACTCAGTGCCTACCTGAAGAGCATCCCGGCTGCACAAATTGAAGCCATCGAGATCATCCAAAACCCGCCATCCAGCCTGGAAGCTGCCGGTACCGGAGGCGTGATCAATATCCGGATGAAAAAGAACAAGAAAGCAGGATTCTCAGGAAGCGTATTCACCGGCTTGAGCGCCAGCAAGCATGGCAGGACGGAAAGCGGACTCTCCCTGTATTATAAAAAGGATCGCGTTAACCTCTACGGAAACTACAGTAACGCCAATGGCTATACGGAAAGCGACTTCCGTATCACGCGACTGCTGAAGGACAGTTTGTATGACCAACAAACTAAGGTGCTGGCCAAAAAGAACACCCACGCCTTCAACACCGGGCTGGACTATAACTTCAATAGCCGCCACAGCATCGGGTTCATGATGAACGGGAACTTCTCCGGACCCCGAAGTGAAACCTACAGCCTTACCCCCATATCGCACTGGCCATCCGGCAACACGGCTACCTTGCTGGCAGCAGGTAATTTCAATCGCCAGCGCAACACAACCATTAATTCCAACCTGAGCTATGCATTCCGGGATAGTGCCGGCAGGAGCCTGACCTTACAGGCGGATCATGGATATTACTCCATCGACCAGGACCAATGGCAGCCTAACCTCTTTTTCGATTCAGCAGGCAAGCAGCCGTTATATGCCAGGAACTATATCATCAACAGCCCGTCCGATATCAATATCTATGCTTTCAAGGCCGATTATAACACCAAACTTGGCAAAGGCCAACTGGGTTTTGGCGGCAAGGTTGGCTATGTTGTCACCAACAACACCTTTGACCAATTCGATGAACAGAACGGACGCCTGACGCAGGATTGGAAGCATAGCAACCGCTTCGGGTATAAGGAAAATGTCAATGCTGCCTACCTGAACTACAACCGACAGTATAAAACCCTGGCCATCCAGGCCGGCCTTCGCATGGAACAGACAGTAGTGAAAGGAATCCTGACCAGCTACGAACAGCATGGCCAGGGGATCAACGAGAAGGAAACAAGTTTCAAACGTGATTATATTGACCTGTTCCCCAATCTTTCCCTTACCTATAAGGCTATTGCAAACAACCAGTTCACCCTTTCTTATGCAAAGAGGATCGACAGGCCTGCTTACCAGAACCTCAATCCATTTGAATACCGTATAACCGAATACACTTACCATAAGGGAAGTACTGAATTGCGCCCGCAGTATAGCCAATCCATCAGCCTCACCCACACCTATAAGCAACGCATCAATACTACTTTGAGCTATACCCGTATCAAGGATGTTTTTGGTCAATTGGTGGACACCGCATCGGGCAATAAAGGCTTACTGGTGCACCGCAACCTGGCCAACCAGGATATGGTCAACCTGAATATCAGTGTTCCCTTCCAGTATAAGAACTACTCCCTGTTTGTGAATGCCAATAGCTATTATACACGCTATGAAGCCAATTTTGGCGAAGGAAGGCAGATCGATCTTGATGCCTGGGCAGTGAACCTCTTCGCCCAGAATAGCCTGAGGCTGAAGAAGGGATGGACCGTAGAATTGAGTGGGTTCTATTCCTCCCCTTCCATTTGGCAGGGCAGCCTGAAGACCAAATCCATCTGGAGCGTAGATGCCGGTATCCAGAAACCGGTGCTCAAGGGAAGGGGAACTTTGAAAGCCAGTGTAACCGATCTTTTCCATAGCCTGAAATGGGAGGCCAACAGCAATTTCTCCGGCCAGCAGGTTTGGGCCAAAGGGCAACAGGAAAGCAGGCAGTTCAAACTGAACTTCACCTATCGCATTGGCAAGGGCAATGTAAAACAGGGTCCTTCCCGGAAAACCGGGACAGAAGAAGAAAACCAAAGGGCGCAAGGCTCCGGCGGACTAGTGCATTAATATCCTATGCAGGTGAAGCCCCTAAGCATACAGGCCTGTCCTGTATGCTTTTTTATTGCCGGATGCTTACCTGGCAAGATCAGGTCAGCCATTCACAAAACAGGTCATCCTCATCACCTGTTTTAAAGCGGAGAAGTAGGAAGGGGTGCCGCCCGTCAGTTGGCTGAAGGTCCGGCTGAAATGGGCAGGGTCACTAAAGCCCGCTTCATAAGCTGCTTCCTTGGAAGACATGCCGTTGAGGATAAGACTAAAGGCAAATCCCAGGCGCTGGGATTGGATATAGGCACGCAAGGGAGTGCCCATCTGCTCCTTGAAGAGGTGAAGGAAGCGGTCTTCTGAGAGGTGTACAGATGCAGCCAACTCAGCCGCAGAGAAATTGCACGAAACCCGGCTATTGATCTGTTCCACGACCCTGGCGACCCTTTCATCCAAAGGCTTCCTGAACCAGGGATGGTCAAGGCAACCGTTAAACACTTGCTGGACACAATCTAAAAATTCTCCTTCGGTTTGGAATTGGCTTTCCCTGAGCGATAACAGTTTATCCAGGTGTGCATCAAATCGCCCGATATCCAGGTAGCAAACCGGAGAACCTTTTAGCACTTTTTCTTTCAATTCCTTGCCTTGCAAGAGCCCAGGCACCATGCTACAGATCACATGCCAGCCGTCCAGCTTACGCAGGCTATGGGGTATATTGGAATTGATCAATACCGCTTTTGTTTCCCGCCAGCCATCTTTTGGGGTCCACAACTCAAAGGGATGGTCCTCCAATGTCAAGGTAAGTTGGATGCCTATATGCCGGTGTTCCGCATATGCGCCGCCCCTGGCGACCATCAGCATATTAAATGGGTTTAGGTAAATGGAGGGGAACATGCAGCTATACCTTTAAATGCTAAGATAACTTTATCTGCAGGTTATTGAAGTATCGTATTAGATGAATATCGGCAATCGTACCGGGTTGGACACAGTCATGGCCTGGCAGGTGCCAATCTGGCTAAATTAACAATCTTGTCCTTACAGTCCACTTACGCCAGCCGTTGAATTAACACAAACCTGGCGGACCTGGATTTAGTCAGGCCTCATGTTGGCAGCATTTGTGATCTAAAGCAAAGATTTCACGCCCTGGACAACCGCAGCAACTAGTCCAAAAAATAATCCTATAAATAGAAGGAGCGCAGTACTCTTAGCCAAGAGTGTTGATCCAACATTTACATAATCATTATCATACTCAGTCAGCAACCGATTCTTCCGTTCCTTCGGAGACCGAATAACCAGAAAGAGGTAGATCCTACCTAGCGTCCCAAAAACAATATCATAAATCAATTGTTCCACATTGTTGTTTACTGGAAAATCGGTAATTCTTGTCTCCAAAAAAAAATGCATTCTTACAGAAAACAGATCCACAACTCAGGCATTATATTTTGCTAACTTAAGAATTCATTGCTATCTATCATACAGACATCCAATGCTAATTGATTTCCTGGATAACACCTAATTCCAAACGAATCCTCAATGGAGTAACTTACAATCTGACCCTTCACAAAAGAAAGAACTACTATTTGCGGCTAATAACACCTTAATTCCACACCGTCTAAAACCAGGCTGCATCTTACAGGAATCAGTTGCCTCTTCCCTCCTCACTTAAAATATCCTTCATGAAAATTAGGGAGCGATCCAGAACTTGCCGACCGGGAGCGATATCCAGGTTAAACTGGTATTCATGGGGCAAGCCCGGCTGAAAACTGGATGGGTAAAACACTGTGTCCACTTGCACTTGCAACGCGGCCAGTTTCCTGGCCAGCCCAAGCGACTGGGACAATAAGGGATCTTCATTACCCGCAGAGATAAAACTGGGTGGGAAGCCTGCAGTGACATAGTTCAGTACAGATGCCGTATGCAGGGTGGGATGATTCCTGAAATCCTTGCGGCCACCATAAGACCACAACACCGTTCGCAGGAAGTCACCAAAATTACCTGAAAAGTTCAGGTGGCTGATGTCATAGATACCGCAATACAATAGCATACCAGCTAACAGGGACCGGTCAATGGAGGGGCGGATACCCAGGGTGTCAGCATAGCCGCTGTCACTGATCAGGTTCGCCACTTGTGCCGCGATCATGGAGCCGCCCGAATCGCCTGCCAGGAAGATCTTCGAAGCATTGATGGGGTATTTGTTGGCATTGGCCTTTAAATAGCCCAATGCCTGGTTGCCCTGGCGGATGGGTGTTGGGAATTTGCCCTCCGGCGCAATGGTGTAATCAACGGAGGCTACGGCGTAACCTTTGGAGGCCAGTATCCTGCAGTAATTTCCTACCTGTCCTTTGTCACCCGAGATCAGCCCACCTCCGTGAAACCATACAATAAGGGGAACCTGCTTGCCGGGGTCCTTCAGGGAAGAAGGGTAATAGAGATCGAGTAGGGCATCCTTATCTGCCGGATCATAGTGCAGGTCCATTACCGCAGTAACACCCGGAGGCACATGCTTTTCCAGCTCCTTGTTCATTTTGATGCCACCTTTGTTGAAGGCATAACGAATAAGCATAGCCGAAGGCCATGGACTTAACTGGAAGGAAAGGAAGACGGCAAGGATCAGCAGGACAAGGATAATGCCAATGCGGAAGAACAGGGATCGCCCTTTGCTGGCAGCGGAAATGGAGGATAGGTTCATGAGTGGGAAGGATAGGTTAAGGAATAGAATCGTTGTATAAATCTAGGTAGGATTGGGGGTATTTCCAATTCGAGAGAGAAGTAACGCAAAGTCCACAAAGAACCGCGGAGAACGCAAAGGGGACCCATTCATTGCGGTCATTACATGGCCATCCCTCCTTCGCAGCGCTACGGCGGGCAAGGTGCGTTATCAATTTCTTAAAACAAAAATGCCGGGAAATCATCCCGGCATTTTAATTCTATTACCCTTTAATCACTTCAACTTCTTCAGCTTCTTCAACTCTTCCTTATCTGCCTTCTTCAGGCTGATGGCGACACCACCACTGGCGGCCAGTTGCTGCTTCAGTTTTGATTTTTTGTTCACCAGCACCTTGTAAATATTGTACTGCTGGGGATTGGTGATATAATGCGCGTTCTTCCCATCTTCGTAGATGGTGGCCACATAATAATCATCGGCATCCAGGAAACTGAAATCGATGGTGGTCACCCTTGGGTTCTCATCGGTGATGCCACCCACAAACCATTCTTCCTTGCCCTTGGCCTTGCGGGCAATGGTGATGTAATCACCCGGCTCGGCCGACAGGATCTTGGTATCATCCCAATCAACGGCTACATCCTTGATGAACTGGAAGGCATCGGGGAAGCGCTCATAGTTCTCGATCATATCGGCAGCCATTTGCAATGGACTGTACATGGTCACATAAAGTGCCAGTTGCTTCACCAGGGTAGAAGTAACATAACGCGAATCACCGGGCTGGTAATAATCCAGTCGGGTCTGGAAGATACCCGGTGTGTAATCCATCGGCCCTCCCATCAGTCGCGTGAAGGGAAGGATAGTGGTATGGTCTGGATTATTCCCGCCAAAGCTCTCGTATTCTGTTCCACGAGCGGCTTCCGCTGCAATGGCATTGGGCCAGGTACGGTGCAGGCCGGTTGGGTGCACTGACTCATGTGAGTTCACCATGATACCATATTGGGCGGCTTTCTGGATCACCCGGTTGTAGTGGTTGATCATCCACTGGCTGTAATGGTGCTCACCGCGGGGAATGATATTGCCTACATAACCGGTCTTCACTGCATTGTAGCCATGGTTCACCATGAATCGGAAGGCAGTATCCATCCAACGCTCGTAATTGGTGGCGGCACCTGAGGTCTCATGGTGCATAATCAGCCTTACGCCTTTGGAACGGGCATAATCCGTCAGCATCTTCACATCAAAATCAGGATAAGGGGTCACAAAATCGAAGACATCTTCCTTCGACTTGCCGAACCAGTCTTCCCAGCCTTCGTTCCAGCCTTCCACCAGCACCCCATCGAAACCATGCTTCGCTGCAAAATCGATATACTTTTTCACATTGGTATTATTGGCACCATGCGTCTTGTTCGGGGTCAGCTTCTTGTAATCGGTAACGCCTAACCGAACATTATCGATATCGGTATAACTCCAGCTGCCTTGTCCAGGGCAGAACATCTGCCACCACACCCCGATATATTTCACCGGCTTGATCCAGTCCGTATTGGCGATCTTGCTCGGTTCATTAAGGTTCAGGATCAGCTTGGAAGCCAGGACCTGCTCTGCCTTCTCCGCTACTACAATTGTGCGCCAGGGCGTATGGAATGGGGTCTGGATATAGCCCTTCCTGCCTTGCGCATCGGGCGTGAGATGGGCCTTCAACTGGAAGCTCTTTGGATCCAGTTCCACATTCATGGCTGAATAACCAACCAATGCTGCTTCGTGGATATTGAGGTACACACCATCCGGACGCTTCAGCATCAAGGGGGTCTGTAGGGCCATGGGCACAATGGTTTGGGACGCATTGCCTTCATAGCTCTTGTCGAAGAGGGCAGGTACTTCAGAAAGGTTGGAAGTCGTGTACTTGTATTCTTCCGTATCGTAATCACCGGCGATCCACCAGGCCTTATGGTCACCATTCAAGGCGAACTGGGTAGCTTCTTCCCTGATCACGAAATAGTTCAGGTTGGGCTGCTGGGGGAACTCATAACGGAAACCCAACCCATCATTGAAGAGGCGGAAACGCACCAGGATCTCGCGCTGCGTGGAAGGCTGGCGAAGGGTTATGGCCAGTTCATTATAGTGGTTGAGGATGGTCTTCACTTCGCCCATCACCGGGTTCCAGCTTTCCTGGAAGGAGTTGGTCTGTTGGTTCTTCGCGAAAAAGCCACCGGTAAGGGAGGGCGCATCGAAGAGTTCCAAACCCAGTCGGGAGGGCCTGATCAATTCCTTACCCTTGAACCGCAGCTGGTACTGCGGGATGCTATCGCCCAGGCTGAACTGCAGTTCCAGCGCACCATCGGGCGATTGGATGGTCTGTGCAAAAAGAATGGGCGCCACCATCAGCGCCAGGCAAATACTGAATAATCGTTTCATGCAAACAATATTAATAGGACAATGAAGGGCCGGAAAAAACCAACCTTTGCGTCAAATATACGCAAAGGTTGGGAAGGGCGGGAAATGCATTGCTGGGGCAATTTATTTTCTACCAAAAAGGAATCTCACGAACAGAACCCCGATAGAACAAGAATTTTGAGCCCCAGTGAGGACTTCCGAAGGGGACCCCGTTGCAAAAAGCCGAATAAACTAATGCATTCAACAGCCCATCCGATTATACAGACAACTGTGATCCTTATACTAATAGCAACAGTCATTAATGATTGCTAATAATAATCCTCGGATTATCCCCTCTAACCCCAGCGGGGTCTCCCGAAGGGGACCCCGATGTATAAAAGGCGAAATATTTATGCATCCAACAGTTAAGCTAATCTTCCAACTACCCGTTGGTCATAAGACACAACGGGGGCTATTACATATTATCACCACATAGGATTTCTCTTCGAGAGTCCCCGATTGATCTCCATCCTACATTCATCAGGGTCCCCTGCGGGAGACCCTGCTGAGGTGAAAATGTGTACCCACATTTATTTTTACCCCAGCGGGGTCTCCCGAAGGGGACCCCGATGTATAAAAGGCGAAATATTTATGCATCCAACAGTTAAGCTAATCTTCCAACTACCCGTTGGTCATAAGACACAACGGGGGCTATTACATATTATCACCACATAGGATTTCTCTTCGAGAGTCCGCGATGGATCTCCATCCTACCATTCATCAGGGTCCCCTACGGGAGACCCTGCTGAGGTGAGAAACTTACACCCCAAACCTCAGCGGGGTCTCTCCTAGAGGACCCCCGATGACCCTCTACCCCGCTATTCATCAGGGTCCCCTTCGGGAGACCCTGCTGAGGTGAGAAAAGGTGTACCCACATTTATTTTTACCCCAGCGGGGTCTCCCGAAGGGGACCCCGATGTATAAAAGGCGAAATATTTATGCATCCAACAGCTAAGCTAATCTTTCAACTACCCGTTGGTCATAAGACACAACGGGGGCGACGGGGGCTATTACATATTATCACCACATAGGATTTCTCTTCGAGAGTCCCCGATTGATCTCCATCCTACCATTCATCAGGGTCCCCTGCGGGAGACCCTGCTGAGGTGAAAATGTGTACCCACATTTATTTTTACCCCAGCGGGGTCTCCCGAAGGGGACCCCGATGTATAAAAAGCGAAATATTTATGCATCCAACAGTTAAGCTAATCTTCCAACTACCCGTTGGTCATAAGACACAACGGGGGCGACGGGGGCTATTACATATTATCACCACATAGGACTTCTCTTCGAGAGTCCCCGATTGATCTCCATCCTACCATTCATCAGGGTCCCCTGCGGGAGACCCTGCTGAGGTGAGAAACTTACACCCCAAACCTCAGCGGGCGCGGTCCGAGAGGACCCCGATGACCCTCTACCCCGCTATTCATCAGGGTCCCCTGCGGGAGACCCTGCTGAGGTGAGAAAATTACACCCCAAACCCCAGCGGGCGCGGTCCTAGAGGACCCCGATGACCCTCTACCCCGCTATTCATCAGGGTCCCCTGCGGGAGACCCTGATGAGGTGAGAAACTTACACCCCAAACCTCAGCGGGCGCGGTCCTAGAGGACCCCGATGACCTTCTACCCTGCTATTCATCAGGAGTGAGATGATAGTTTGTACTATTCCTCTGATCACCCCTCGCCTATTATTGTAATGTAGTTCGGAAGGATTCCCGCTTATTTTATCCCTATAATCCTGTTGTCTGTATAAGGTTTGGTCCAGGTGATATTCTTCCTATAGCTTGGTTGCCCATTGAAAATTTTTTGCCATGCGAATCTTATCAAGTCTTGCTATTGCTTTGCTATGGTGCTGCTTTCTAAGTCCAGCACATGCTCAGTCCTTTTCCTGCTATCCTACCAACTGGTGGGTGGGCATGACCACCAACCGGGTTCAACTGATGATCCGGAATACCGGTGCATCCATCGACATTCAAAAGGTCAGCCTTCAGTACCCCGGTGTACGAGTGGAGAAACTCCATCGTACGCCCAATCCCCATTACCTTTTGCTCGACCTGGTAATTGAACCAGGCGCCAAAGCAGGGAATGTGCCCATTACCCTGAATAGTAAGGGCAAGTCCCTCACCATTCAATGGCCACTCCACAACCGCAGGGGTGGCAATGGAAAGGATTATGCGCGAGGGGTGGGTTCTGAAGATTTCATCAGCCTGCTGATCACCGACCGGTTTGCCAATGGTGACCCTGCCAACGACCGCATCCCGGGCATGCGCGACCAGTCGCTGAACCGCGACTCCATTTACCATCGCCATGGCGGCGATTTCCAGGGCATCATCAACCACCTGGATTATTTCCGGTCATTGGGTGTGACCGCACTCTGGCTCTTGCCGGTGCAGGAAAACAATATGCCCAACCGTACAGAACATGGCTATGCCATCACCGATCATTACACCATCGATCCCAGGTTTGGTGGTGAAGCCGGATACCTAAAGCTGGGCGACAGCCTGCGCAAACACAACATGAAGCTCATCCTGGATGCCGTGTACAACCATATGGGCCTCTATCATTTCCTGGCACAGGATCCTCCGGCACCGGACTGGCTGCACCAATGGCCCGCCTTCACGCAAACCAACAGCAGGGAACAAACGCTTTTCGATCCCTATGCGGCTCCCTCCGAACATAAGAAAATGGTGAATGGCTGGTTTGTTAAGGAAATGCCTGACTTCAATCACTCCAACCCCTTTATGGCTACATTCTTAACCCAACACCTGATCTGGTATGTTGAAAAATTTGGGGTTGATGCCATCCGCGTGGATACCTATACCTATAATGACCCTGTATTCAGCAATGCCTGCAATGAACAATTGCTCAGGGAATTTCCCAGGCTCACCTTGTTCGGCGAATCAAAGGTGAATGGTGTACTCAACCAGGCTTACTATACGCAAAACAACCTGGACCTTCCTTTTAAAAGCAATATGCCGGGAACCCTGGATTTCCAATGCCTGCAGAACGGCATTATCCCCGCCCTGATGGAGCCGGTGGGCTGGATGAGCGGCGTGTATAAACTCTACAATACCCTGAGCCAGGACATGGTGTACAAGAACCCCATGAACAATGTGCTGCTGCTGGACAGCCATGACGACAACCGGTTCTTCTCCGAAGTAAAGGAGGATGTCCGCAAGCATGAGATCGCCTTCCAGTGGTTGCTCACCTGCAGGGGCATTCCCCAGATGTATTATGGTTCTGAAGTGT
Organism: Flavihumibacter rivuli; assembly: GCF_018595685.2. Classification (NCBI taxonomy): domain Bacteria; kingdom Pseudomonadati; phylum Bacteroidota; class Chitinophagia; order Chitinophagales; family Chitinophagaceae; genus Flavihumibacter; species Flavihumibacter rivuli. Next base: position 3,425,338 of record NZ_CP092334.1, on the reverse strand, counting down.
TGATGAAGGGACTGAACAATCCCGATGGATGGTTGCGCCAGGATTTCCCGGGCGGGTGGGAAGGTGATAAAAAGAATGCCTTTACCGGTGAAGGACTCAATGCAGATGAGCGCAGGGTGCAGCAACTGGTGCAACAACTGGGAAGGTACCGGCTCGGGTCGAGTGCGCTGAAGAAGGGAAAGATGATGCATTATGTCCCCGAAAACGGCGTATATGCTTACTTCCGCTATGACGATAACCAGACCGTTATGTGCATCATGAATACCAGTGAGCACAAACAGGCGATCGATTTCCGCAAGTACACGGAAAGGGTGAATGGGTTCCAACAGGCGACCAATGTGATCACCAATGAAAAACTGGCACTTGACCAAGCGGCAGAAATACCGGCCATGAAGATGTGGGTGCTTGAACTATCAAGATAAGTTAGCGCATACGCTGGATGGCCTGGCTGGCCGTTTGCGCATAATGGCGACCGATAGGAATATTGGTCTTGTTGATCTCCACATAAGACGGCGTATAGCTGTCGATCTTATCCAGGGCAATGATAAAGGACCGGTGGACCCGGAGGAATTTGGTCGCCGGGAGCCGCTCTTCCATATCGGAAATGGAAGAATAAGTCAGGAACTGCCCTTTAGCCGTATTGACCAGCAGGTAATTCTTTTGCGCTTCGCAATAGAAAATATCATCGAGGAAGACCTTCACCATTTTCTTCTCGCTTTTGATGAAGATGAAAGGATTACCTGCGGCTGCGGCCAAAGTTTCAGGAGAGGCTTCCACGGGTTGACGGGTCCTGAAGAATCGGTTGATGGCACGAAGGAAGCGGTCGAATGCGATGGGTTTCAACAGGTAATCGACTGCCTCCAGGTCGAAGCCATCCACCGCATATTGCGGATAGGCCGTAGTAAAGATGACAGCAGGCGGATCAGCCAATGACCTGATAAGACTAACACCTGAAAACCCGGGGAGGTTAATATCGCTAATGATGAGGTCAACCTTTGCGGATGCCAGGTAGGCCAAGGCTTCTGAGGCAGTAGAAAAACTCGCTACCAGTTCCAGCTGGTCGAGCCGGCTGATATACAACTCAAGGAGTTCCGCTGCCGGTTGTTCATCTTCTATGATGATGCATGTTGCTTTAGGATTCATGCAGATCGGGCTTTAATTTCAGGCAAACAAAGAAACGCTCCTCACCGGCATTGATCTTAAGGCTGTGCTGCCGCGGATAGACCAGCTCCAGTCGCCGCCTCACATTATCAAGTCCCAGGCCCTGACCCATCGCCGGTTCAGCATATTGCTGGCTTTCAGGCACTTTCTGTCCCATCGAATTCTCGATCTTAAAGGTAAGCTCCCCATCCTTCACTTCCACATAGATCGTGATCCAGGGTAACGATCGATCTGTACTGCCAAAATGCTTGAAACTGTTCTCCACAAAAGGCACCAGGATGAAAGGGATGATATTCATGTTTCTGGTATCGCCCTCCACATGAAAACTAAGTTCCACCCTATTGCCCAGCCGGTATAACTGGAGTTCCATATAATCCCTGATGTATTGCAATTCCTGTTCCAGCGCAATGGACGGGCGCTCGCTTTCATAGAGGGAATAGCGAAGCAGGGAAGCAAACTTCATGATCATGCGCGGCGCATCGGGAGATTGTTGCAAGACGCTGGAATAAAGGTTATTCAGGACATTGAAAATAAAATGCGGGTGGAACTGGCTCTTGAGGAACCTTAATTCCGCTTCCATTTTCTCTGCCTGTACGCGCTGGACCGTATTCTTTTCTTCCATCCAATAATAGAAGAGCAGGAAGGCCAGGGGAACGGTCACCACGAACTGCAACTTGATGATCGTGTACAGCAAGGTAGGCATATGGAAGAGGTCATCCTTCTTCCAGTTGACAAGGACATATTCCAGGATAATGTAGTTATCGATCAAGCGCTGGAGGATAGCGGCAGCCGTGATCAGGAAGACATAAATAAGTGTAAAAGCAATGAAGCGGCGCTGCAACAGGTACCTGTTCACGAGCCATTCCATCACCAGGGTAACGAAAAACAGTTTTGGCGGCAGGCTGATCAACTCATTCAGCAAGGCCGTGCCGATATCACCCGTTGGGAAACCCTGGATGATGCCAAACAGCAATACATAGGCCACCCAATACCTGACGTATGCGGCTGTTTTGTTGAACTGGAAAGCAGGCGGTTGAAATGACATCCTTTCGAAAATGCAGCTAAAATACCCTAAAATGGGTTTTGCGGGCTGGGGCAGAAACCAGTTTATACAAACGACGAAAATCAAAGGATAAACAGCAGGTGGGTAAGGAATGGCTTGGTTGTTAATGGGGCCACGAAGACACTAAGACTCAAAGGAACATCAAGCCGCCTTAGTGAAACTTCGTGCCTTCGAGTCTTCGTGGCCAATACCCAATAGTTCTTAATATTTACCCAATACCCAAGGCAAAACCAGTACAAAAGCCCTAATTTAACCCCAGCGGGCGCGGCCGAAGGGGACCCCGATGTATAAAAGGTGAAATATTTATACATCCGCCAGCTAAGCTCATCTTCCAACTACCCGTTGGTCATAGGCCACAACGGGGGTTTGGGGGGATAGTACATCTCATTACGCCAGCAGGCGTGGTGCAAAGGACTCCCGATGAATTTCTCTCCTACTATTCATCAGGGTCCCCTCCGGGAGACCCTGATGGGGTTTAAAACTTCGAGTCTTCGAGTCTTCGTGGCTAATACCCAAGAGTTCTTAATATTTTTCCAATAACAAAGGCAAACCCATTACAAAAGCCCTAATTAACTAATTTTGCACCCTGTAAACCTCTACACCTTGCTGATCATGAAAACAGCCTTGAGATCATGAACTCCAGGGTCCACAATTAATCTAAGGCCACCATAACTTATTGGGTGTTTAAAACTTATCCATGTCAATATCTACCACTGCAGAGTTACTGGGAATGCAAAAAGTGAGTGAAGCCGTTGCGTTCACCCTGAAAGAGATGATGCGCTATGCCGCGCCGGGCATGTCGACCAAGGAATTGGACGATTATGGCGGCAGCCTGTTAACGAAACTGGGCGCAAGATCCGCACCCAACCTCGCTTACGGCTTTCCGGGCTGGAGTTGCATCAGCGTGAACAAGGAATTCTGTCATGGTATCCCTTCCAGCAAGACCATCCTGCAGGAAGGCGACCTCATCAATATTGATGTATCGGCGGAGCTTAATGGTTATTGGGCTGATAATGGGGCATCTTTTGTGTTGGGCACAGACCTTCATGGTCACAGTGACCTGGTGGAAGCTTCCAGGGCCATCCTGCGGACCACTCTCAGCCAGATCAAAGGCGGGGTAAGGATCGCGGACATCGGGCTACTGATGGAAACCGAAGCAAAAAAGAAAGGGTACAAAGTGATCAAGAACCTGGGCGGCCACGGTATTGGCCGTGCCTTGCATGAGCAACCCGATGAACTGCTCAATTACCGGAACAAGTTCGATAAGAGAAGATTCAGGAAGAATTCAGTGGTGGCGATCGAGACCTTCATCTCTACTGCTTCCTCCTATGCCGATACCCTGAGTGATGGATGGACACTGGTGGGTGATAAGGGTGGTTATATGGCGCAGCATGAGCACACCATCATCATCACGGATGGCGCGCCGGTGTTGTTGACGGAGGGTAATGGGATTTTTAATTAAGGAATAGGAGGAGTTTTAGTAACGCAAAGTCCGCAGAGAACACGCAGAGACCGCAAAGGGAATAAACCCTTTGCGGTCCTTTGGGAACTTTGCGTTACTTCTTCTCAATAATGGTAACCAATGATTTTTTCAACCACCCCTTCAACCAAACCTTATCCCCTATGTAAAATACCCTAACTTAAAGGGTCAACCAAACTTATCCCCAACCATACCGCTTATGGTACGCCTCATCCTTCTCAGCCTCTCCTTCCTCACCTGTCTTTCAGTTGCCAGGTCACAAGAGTCCAACCAGGTATTATTTGAAAATGTAAGGGTATTCGATGGCAAGTCTATGCTTTTATCCGAGCCCATGAATGTCCTGGTCAGCAACAATATCATCAGGGAGATCAGTCGCTCACCCATCACTATCGACGCCAACACCATCCGCATCAATGGTTCCGGCAAGACCCTCATGCCCGGATTGATCGATGTGCATGTCCACCTGACCTTTGGCGCACTGACCATGCAGGAAATGATGTCGCCCGATTTTTCGGAAAGCCAGCTGATGCAAAAAGTAGGTAGTTCCGCGGAACGCATGTTGCTACGCGGCTTCACCAGTGTGCGGGATGTAGGCGGCCCTATCTTCCCCTTGAAAGCGGCTATTGATGCCGGTAAGGTCAAAGGCCCAAGGGTATGGCCTTCCGGTGCAGTGGTGAGCCAGACAGCAGGCCATGGCGATTTCAGGACACCTGCGGAAAAATCAAGGCGATTCTTCGGCACCCCATCCAGGGCAGAGACCTATGGCGCTACCTTCATTGCCGATGGCCGTGACGAAGTACTGACTGCTGTCCGCGAGAACCTGCGCTTCGGTGCCAGCCAGATCAAACTGATGGCCGGAGGCGGCACTTCTTCTGCTTATGATCCCGTTGACGTAACGCAATACACCCTCGATGAGATGAAGGCTGCGGTGGAGGCCGCGGAAGACTGGGGCACTTATGTTACCGTCCATGCCTATACGCCAAGGGCGGTGAGAAGGGCGATCGAGGCCGGTGTGAAATGCGTGGAGCATGGACAATTACTGGATGAACCCACCCTGCAATTGATGGCGCAGAAGAGGGTCTGGCTGAGCCTGCAGAACCTGGTAGAAGATACCCCTGATATGGATTCCCTGCGCAGGGTGAAGCGTAAGCCGGTAATCGAAGGACAGTCGAAGGTCTGGCCCATGGCCAAGCGGCTGAAGGTGAAACTGGCATGGGGAACCGATTTCCTCTTCGAACCTGAATTGAATGAACAACAGAATGCTTATATCCTCCGGTTGCAGAAATGGTTCACGAATGCGGAGATACTAAAGATGGTCACGCATGATAATGCGCAGTTGCTGCAACTGTCGGGCTTGAGAAGTCCCTATCCCGGCAAGTTGGGTGTAGTAGAAAAAGGCGCTATGGCGGACCTGTTGCTGGTGGATGGCAATCCATTGCAAGACCTGAAACTCATTGCATCGCCTGCTGATAAGTTTGTGGTGATCATGAAGAATGGGGTGATCGTGAAGAATATTTTGGGGAAGTAATTTTTAATAACGCAAAGAACGCAGAGAACACGCAAAGAACGCAAAGCTTGTAATCACTTTGCGTTCTCTGCGTCACCTTCGCGGACTTTGCGTTACTTCTTCCTCTTACCTTTGCACTCCACCAGGATTCTATCTTTCTACATGCAAATATCCACCGCACTCCTCAACCACTTCGGACTCACCAATGAAGAATTGGCAGTTGTACTGCCCTTCTTCCAACTCCTGGATTATCCCAGGAGCAGCTACTTCCTGCGGGAAGGCAAAGCGGTGGACCGCATCGGTTTTATCAAGGAAGGTATTACCCGGGAATACTTTATCGCAAAGGACAAAGAGATCACGAAATTCATCGGCACAGCCGGCAACTTCATCTCCGATGTTTCCGGCGTCAATTTCGAAACGGCCTCGCGATGGACCATCGAAACCGTTACCGATTGCCAGATCTATACCCTGCTAAAGCAGGACCTCAGCACTATCAGGGAACTGCTGCCAAGATGGACCAGCATCGAAAAACTATTCACGGCCAAATGCCTGCTCTCCGCCGAGAACCGGATCCTGGAACACCTCCAGCTCAATGCCGAAGAACGCTACCTTAAGCTGCTGGAAGAAAAACCTTCCATCTTCAATTATGTGGAAGGCAAACATATCGCTTCCTACCTGGGCATTACCCCCGAAACCCTGAGCCGCTTCCGCAGCAAGCACAGCAAATAAGTTCTTGATATTTATCAATTCGGCTGTAGCTTTTACCAGCGCAATTTTGTTGGCTAAAATTCAGAACATGCAACAATTGTGTAAACCTATCCTGTTCTTCCTTATCCTCTTCACCACTGTTGCCTGTGACAAAACAGGCAGCCGTCCCCCCGCACCTGGTCCCGCCAGGTTGGTCGAGGCAATTGAAAATAATTCAACCCTGCAACGGTTGGTCTATGATGAAGAAGGCCAACTGGCCCATGTGCAGCAACTAGATAAGCTCTCCAACCTGCTCCTGGTGCATGAATATGATCATGGAACAGCACAACAAGTCCGCCAAGTAAGGATCGGGACCGTCATCTACCAGGTGGAAGAACGACTGCCAGGCATAGTGGCCATCACGACCAGCTATCAAGGCGGAGAGCAACTGTTCTACGATGAACTGTTTTATGAAGGCGGCAAGCTGATGCAGCACATCAATTACAGCTATCAAGGCAACCAGAGGCGGGAAGAAAACAAATATGTGTACAGCTATGATCCCGATGGGAACCTGGCCCGGATCCACCTGCTGACCCATTGGGAAGACGAATGGAAACCTTACGGGCGGATCGAGTTTGGGCCTTATGCTGATCAACCCAATCACCTTTCAGCCTTCGACCTCCTTCATCCCGACCTGAATTTCCAGCTACCTTTGATCCTGGACTGGAATGGTTCCACCTTCCGCAATGAGCCACTCGAGATGCGCACCTATAGCGCCGCTGGTGATTTGCTGCAGCGCCATGTTTTCGAATATGAACACGACAACAACAGGCGCACCCAAAGAAGGGAAACCATCTACTTCCAAAACAACCCCATATCAAGGGATACCCTTCATTATTCCTACAAAGATTAAAACGTCATGAGAGTTAGTGTAGAACCCTACCATCCCCAATGGAAGCAGCGCTACAAGGAACTGGAAGCAGAGCTGCAACAATTACTGTCGGGATTGGATCCCCATATTGAACATATAGGCAGCACCAGTGTGGAAGGGCTTTCCGCCAAACCCACGATCGATATCCTGGTAGGACTTGCCCATGTAGAACCTGAGGAAACGGTCATCCGGCTCATCAACCATCCGTATATCTATATCCGGGCCTTTACAACGGCCATGCCTGAACGAAGATTCTTCATCCGGATGAAGGAGGATAAAGGCTATCCTGCCATCATTGACGATGCCGCAGCAATTGATGACACCATCAATCTCCACAAGCTGGCGCATATCCATATCGTCGGCTACCGAGGTGCGTTCTGGGAAAGGCACCTGGCCTTCCGTGAATACCTCCGGAACCATCCCGACGTGAAGCAGCAATACCAGGACCTGAAGCTGGAACTCAGCCAGCGTGATTGGCCCGATGCCTTTGCCTTCAATGAAGCCAAGACTGCATTCATCAAGGAAAAGGAAGCGCTGGCCTTGCAATGGTGGCTTGCACAGCAACAAAACGGGAAGCTATGAGTCATTACAGGATCAAGCCGATCGCCTATGCCACCAACGTTAGAACCCGACCTTCGGATGACCATTGGGGTGAGATCGTCACCGTCATTGAACTGGATTCTGAAGTGCCTGCCTGTTCCCTGGCCAGGATCGAAGACTTCTCCCATCTCGAGATCATTTATTGCTTCCACCTGGCCAATCAAAAGGATCGTATCTGGGCAGGCCACCCGAGGGAGGATCCGGACTATCCCTTTGTGGGCATCTTCGCGCAAAGGAAAAAGGACCGGCCGAATAGCCTTGGGCTCTGCACTGTAGAGCTCATTAAAAAATCTGGCCGGAAGATCTGGGTAAGGAATTTTGATGGCATTGATGGCAGTCCCATCATTGATATCAAACCCGTCTTCCGACAGTTTGAACCAAGCAAATCCATTCGTCAACCCGAATGGGTCGATCATCTCATGCAACACTATTGGTAATACCATGAATACGGTAAAAGCGCATTACGACCAGCACCTGGCGGATCATTATGGCTGGATGCTGGGCAATACCGAGACCAGGCAATCGGCATTCCGGCTCTTGCTGAACCTTAATGCCATCTATCCTGCTTCCACCAGGCTGGCCCTTGACCTGGGTGCCGGCAATGGCCTGCAAAGCATCGAGCTGGCAAGGATGGGGTTTGATGTGATGGCCTTCGATTTTTGTGAACCACTCCTGGCGGAACTCCGCTCCATGGCAAAGGGGCTGCCCATCGCTACCATTGAGGCCAATATCCTGGACTTCAGGAAACAACTACAAAGGACACCGGAGCTGATCAGTTGTTGTGGTGATACCCTTACCCACCTGGGATCGATGGAGGAGGTGAGGCAATTGATCGCAGATGCGTATGAGGCTTTGAGTGAAAAGGGAAGCCTTGTCCTGTCCTTTCGGGATTATGCCTATCCCCTGACCGGCACGGACCGGTTCATCCCGGTCAGGCAGGATGATGAACGCATCCTTACCTGTTTTCTGTCTTATGGGGAAAGGAAGGTTACGGTGACCGATCTCCTGCACCTGCGGACGGAGAAGGGCTGGGAGTTAAGGGTGAGTAGTTACGAGAAATTACGGTTGTTACCAACGGATGTTATTTACCTGCTGGAGAAGGAAGGTTTTTCGGTGGCCTGGTTCGAGCGGCAGCAGCAGGTGATCAATATTGTGGGGAAGAAGGGATAGATTTTTGTAACGCATCGCGCCCGCCGAAGCGAAGGAGGGAAGTAGGTAATAACCATTTGATGGGGTTTCAAGCACACAATACATTGGCTACGCCAATGAAGGTTTCCAATTGTAACGCAAAGTCCGCAAAGAAACACGCAAAGTCCGCAAAGAAGGATTAACTATTGAGAGGTTTTTGAGAACGCAAAGCATTGGCTACGCCAATGAAGGTTTTTTTCACCCCATCAGGGTCTCCCGGAGGGGACCCTGATGAATAGTAGGAGAGAAATTCATCGGGAGTCCTTTGCGACCACGCCCGCTGGCTTGATGAGATGTACTATCCCCCATCGCCCCCGTTGTGTTTGATGACCAACGGGTAGTTGGAAGATGAGCTTAGCTGGTGGATGGATAGATATTTCGCCTTTTATATATCGGGGTCCCCTTCGGGAGACCCCGCTGGGGTTAACGAACGCAAAGCATTGGCTGCGCCAATGAAATCTTACACCTCAGCGGGCGAGGTCAAAGAGAACCCTGATGGGGCATTAAGTCAAACAAGTCTTCGCGTTCTTCGCGGTTCTTCGCGGACTTTGCGTTACTTCCTTTTCTCTTACAAATTATCCTTCCTTTCAACCGTTAATCAAAATGCCCCTTCCCCTGCACCCATCATGCAGCGAAAGCTTCCCCAATTCTTTCAATATTGCAGTAAGCCCCATTGGAGACCCATCCATATGAAAAAGATGAAAGCATATATACTATCAGGAATTGTGATGCTGGTCCTAGGCAGCGCCTATCTGACCTATACCCAACCCTGGCAGGAAGAAGACTCATTCAATGCATCTTATTCCCTTACCACTATCGAACCCCATCGCTTTGACTATATCAAGGATAAATATACCGTAGCCCGACACTGGATAAGATTGGGTGAGCCGGGTTCACCAAATGCCTTGTCAGCATTCCTCTACCTTCCCGTAACGACCGACAGTACTGCCTTACAGGATGTGCTACCCATAAAGGAATGGCAGGAAGCACACCTGGCCTTCACCCAGCGGAAAGCTGGTCCCACGATTGGTTCGAAGGCCGCGGCCGCCCAGCAACGATTGGCCATTGGCGGGAAAGCCCCGCAACAAACCATGCCCTTACTCTTGTTTGGTCCGGGATTGGGATGGTTAGCAACCGACTATTCTTATTTGCTGGCCTCATTGGCCAGTAAGGGGAATATCGTGGTGGGTATTTCCGCCTTGCCCATTTCCAGGCTGGTCTATTATCCCGATGGCAAGGTGGAAAAGATCGATAAAGTAATTCCCGACTATACCCTGATGGGCGATCACCTGGCCAGGGGTATCGAAGCCATCCTGAAATATGCAGAAGATCCTTCCAGTCCAATCTATGGACGGGTGGACAAGGAGCGCGTAGTCGCCATGGGGCATTCGGTATCGGGGGCATCATCGTTGATGGCGGCAGCCAAACAGGAGAAGATCAGGGCGGTCATCAACCTGGATGGTGATGTAACGGGTTTATTCGAGGAGATCAGGCCCACCCAACCGATCCTGTACATCACTACCCAACCCCAGGGAGTGGATAGCGAGAACATCGGGAACTGGCAAGAAGACCGCAGCGAAAGGCGAAGGGATCTGGCTTTTGTGAATAATGCCAGTCGTTCCCGTTCCAGTATCCGCATCAAGATCCCCGGCATGTACCATTCCGATTTCCAGGATATCGCGATGATGAAGGATAGTATTGACAACAGCTATAACCGGAAAAATTTCGGGAAGATTTCTTTTGCCAGGTCAACAGAAATCATCACCAGTGCGATCGCGCTTTTTGTGGAGAATGGTTTCGGAAAAGGCGAGTATTGGGAAGTGTTTGCGAAGGAGTATGGGGTGGGAATAAGCAAGTAGGGAATATGCTGATTCTTGTAACACACCTCTCTCACCGAAGCAAAGCTAAGGCGGGAAGGAGACACAAAGGAACACACAAAGTCCGCGAAGAAGAATTGACTATAATTACCCCATCAGGGTCTCCTGAAAGGGACCCTGATGAATAAATAACGCTATTATTAATTTGACATCGGGGTCCCCTTCGGGAGACCCCGCTGAGGTTCTCAATCATTTCCTTCGAAGATTCTGGCAATGCAATTACACCCAGCGCCGCTGTTGCGTGTTATCACCAACAGCTTTTAGACGTAAGCCAGTAGCAATGTAATCTTTATAACCTCAGCGGGAGACCCTGATGGGGTGTAAATTTCACTATGAGAATCTGTAGTTTTTTACACCCAGAGCTACCGGCTGATTATTCAACTACTCATTCCATTTCAACCGCTATTGACTATTTCAAAAAACGAAACTCCAATAAATTACCTTAATTCGCTGTTGTTATGCTATTCGCCCATCCCACCAAAAACGGAACTGGTATTGCCATTTATGGCCATAAGGATGAATTATCAATCCTCCACAGCACCATACATTTTATTTCGGATGTGCTGGATGAATCGCATCCTATTCAGTTTGCCCATCATCAATTATTGATGAACCTAGCCTATGAAGTAAGGAAAGCAGGTGATGGTTTGAGACTAACCCAATCTATGCCCCTCGATGACAATGAAGGCATCAGTTATGTACTCGGATTTCAAATAGCATGGACAGATATCCTTGTATTTACCAACATTCTAAGGAAGTATGTAGGCTACCGGGAAAGCAATAAATTACAACAGGCAATCCTATACAATCTCGAATACTGTCTCGAAAAAGCCATGACCGATTATGACCCAATAGGTTCTGTGCAATTAAAAGAATATATTGGGGAAAGGATCAATATGCATAGCGAATTTGATTTCATCCTCTACCAGGCTTTACACATCAGGTTTGTCACAGAACGTCCCGGCAAGATTAGGTTTAGAAAAATTACCAAACTTATTGACGGGTTCTACTTTGAATGGAATAAAGACTATAAAGAAACTATCGCCAACGTTAAAAGATCAGCAAAAGAAAATAATTGCGATTGGAAAGATTTGAGTTTTTCCGAGTTCCCTGATATAGTCTGGTAAACATACGCAACCCAAATAAAATTTCAGCAACCCCCTTCTATCAAATTTGGTGCAATATGAATACTGAAAAAGTATTTAAGTGCGATACACCTGGATCTCTTTCAGAAAACTCAAGTGAAATGTTAGGGTAATGAAATGCCCTGCTGAGGTATAATTGTCGATGCGTTTAATACCCAGCATAAGGGGGATAACGTACCCAAACATTTCCAGGATCATCCCTTCCACTTGTGTAGCTGTTTTAGGAGAAGCTAAATCGGTAATAACTACAGTTTAGTGGTATTTTCAGCACTAAACCTATACTCATCCTTCGCTCATCCTATAGTCATCCTATACTTATTGTATACTCAGGGTGGCTTTTCAAGTTATCTAGTGGGGGCATCGGGGGCACATGCCTCTTTACCCCAGCAGGGTCTCCACCTTCTTTCCCCAGCAGGGTCTCCACTCTATTTCCCCAGCAGGGTCTCCCGAAGGGGACCCTGATGCAAATAGTACAATGTGGGTTCATCGGGGTCCTCTGCGAGAGACCCCGCTGAGGTAAAGGGGTGGAGGTTCATCGGGGTCCCCTTCGGGAGACCCCGATGAGGTAGAAAAGAAAAATGAGACCCCGCTGAGGTTAGCAAAAGCAAATGGCATTTAGTTCTGCTGCATGCCGGTTTGGTTGATGATGTCCTGGGGAAGGGGAAGGGCGAATCGGCGGTCGTTGGCGGGTAGGGTGTAGGTTTCGGGGCCGAGCTTGCGGGTGAGGTTGATGCCGGCACCTAGTTTGTTCTGGCGCTTGATGTCCATCCAACGAAGGCTGCGCATGGTGAGCTCCTTGCGCCGTTCCACCAACACCTGCTCCAATGCCTCCTGGTCGTTGGCGGCTGATAGTGGGGTGAAACTGCCTGCCTTCCAGCGATGCTCCAACAACCGGTTGAGGTCGGCCATGGCCTGCACTCCCCTGCCCAGCCGCGCATGGGCTTCCGCCCTCGTCAACAGTACCTCGGCTGTGGTGATGCCGCTAAAGAATAGAAAGGGATCCCCGGTATAGTGCCCCTTGAAACTTGGGTAGGGGCCGTTCTCAAAATAAAAGACTGTCTTGCGCAGGTCGTTGTTGTCGTAACTGGCATAGAGCAGGCTGTCCTGGTAGGCAAACACAAAATACTTGGGAGAATAGTTCCCGGACTGGGTGGTATAGAAGATGATCTCCTTGTTAAAGGGACGGAAGGGCGTGAAGGACCCGGCATCTACTTCCGGACTATTGTAATCCAACAACTCCGAGCGCAGGGCAAGACTCCGATCTGCATAGGCATATGCACTGTCGTAGCGGTTCATGGACAGGTAGCAACGGGCCAGCGCCGCGAAGGCTGCCAGTCGCGATGGTCGCATCGGGTGAACGGGGTTGTCGGGAAGGTATTCGGCTGCCCTGGTGAGGTCGGCTATCACCTGCTCGTAGCTGTCTTTCACCGATGCACGTACCGATGGGGTGTTGAAATTGGATCCCAACCGCAGGACGATACCGGGATCGGTTGCGGCGGTCTGGGGATCGTAGGCCTTCGCAAATTCCCAGAGCAGGCTGAGAAAGTAATAGCCCCGGTAAAAATGTGCGGAACCCTTGACGTTCCGCCAGACTGCTTCATTGGCGGGTGTGAGGGCAATGTTGCCTAGCTGCTCGAGGCAGTAATTGGCATTGTACACTGCATTGTAAGCCGAGGCCCAGTCATTGGGAAAATTGTATTGTTCTACCCGCCAGGTATAGACTTGCCGCTCCAGTTCGGAGACGGCGGCGTAGGTGTCGGGGGTCATGAAAAAATCATCGTCGCAGGACTGCGAGAAGCCCGGCGTCTGGCTGTTCATGATGTAGTCATCATCGAGCAGGCCCTGGAGGTCCATGATGGTTCGCGGTACCACCAGTGTCTTGTCGGATTTGGCCTCCAGGAATTTCTGGCAGGAGCTCACCACCAGGGCGAGCGCGGCTATCAAAGTGATGGGAATGCAAATTCTTACGTTCATGGTATGCTGTTTTAACTGTTGAGCAATGGGGTTAGAGGTTCATGCGCAGGCCAATGGACAGGTTCCTGGCCGGCGGTAAGGAACGGGGATAATCCGGGTCCAGGCCTTCGCTGTTGGCCCGCCACAGGATCCCCAGGTTGGCGGCTATGCAATACAACTGCGCGTCCTTCAGCCACCTGGCGCAGGCTTTCGGTCCACCCAGCGTATAGGCCAGGTTCAGGAACTGCAGGCGGATGTGATCGCCTTTCAGCACGTTGACCTCGGAAAAGCCATAGAAGGCATCGCGGTTGCCGTTGACGGGATACACGAAGGCCGGTACCTGGGTGAAGGCTTCATCGCCGGGTTGCTGCCAGCGACGGTTGAAATCGGGGTGGCCGGAACCGTTCACGAGGCTGCCGCTGGTAAAGAAGGGCCTGCGGAAATAATAACCGAAGCGGTAGGCCAGGCTCAGGGTCAGGGATAGTTGCTTCCAGCTGAGGGTATTGATCCAGGAGCCGAAGACGGGCGGACTGGCCGGGCCAATGTACACCACATTGCCTTCGGGGCCTTTCTGGTTGGCCTCCTGGAAGATGGCGGCATAATCGGTGCTGAGTTTGCCGTCCAGGTAGCCCTGGGGATGGCCATTGCCGTCCAACCCGCCCCAACGGTAGGCTGCGATGGCATAAAGGGGCTTGCCCACATAGGGCGTGATGGTGTTGCCATTGCCTATGATGGAAGCGATATTGGCCGCGGAGGCACTGTTGTAGCGGGTGGTCTCGTTGGTGACATAACTAAAAATAAGGTTGCTGTTCCATTTGACCTTTCTATCCACCAACCGGGCATTCAGGGTGAGGTCGATACCCTTGCCTTCCATATTGGCGACATTGCGCCGGAGCTCGCTTCCCAAGCCCCAGGTGGTATAGTCATAGGGTTCTGTGCCATACAGGTCGATGCCCCGCTTGTTGTAGAACTCGAGGGTACCGGAGAGCCGGTTGTTGGCCGACTGGAAGTCGAGGCCGATGTTGAACATGCCGATCTTTTCCCAGCGCAGGTCGGGATTGTTGATGACGTTGATGCGGGCAAAGGGAAGGTTGACGGAAGAAGCGGCATAATAGCGGCCGATGGCCACGGCAGAGCGACTGAGGTCCACATTGCCACTGAAGCCATAGCTCATGCGCAGCTTAAGCGAAGGCAATGCCCGCAGCTGGTAGAAGTCCTCGCGGGAAATATTCCAGGCGGCGCCTACGGACCAGAGGGGTTTCCAGCGGTCATTGGTATTGGCGCCGAACACATTGGCCCCGTCGCGGCGGGCGCTGGCCGACAGGCTGTACCTGTTGCGGAAGGTGTAGGCCGCGTTGGCGTAGACCGACACAAAGCGGTTGAGGGTATGGCTATTGGCCGCCATGCCGGGGATGCGTTCGAAACGGCCCGTAAGGATGGTGGGATAGGGATTGACAGGATCCACCAGGGTGGTGGTCAGGGGATCGCTGTTGTAGCCGTAGCGGATGCTGCCTTCGCCGGTGCCACGGGCCTCCCGGCCTTCTATGCCGGCCACGGCGGCCAGTTCATGGTCCTGCCATTGCTTCATCAGGTTGAGCTGGCCGCGAAGGGTCTGGGAACGGACCGCTGCCAGGGAATAGTTGCGGATGCCGCCAAGCGGGACGATCCGGGTGAGGTTGCCGTTGCTGCGGTCTACCTGGGTGAAGCGGTTGACCATGTCGCGGGCTTCGTAGCTCTCCAGGGCCGCCAGGCGTTCGCTGCCCGATTGCTGGTCCTGGTACTGGTATTTGATCTCCGCATTCAGCCATTTGGAAAAGCGATAGCGCAGGCCGATGTTGGCAAAGAGCTCCTGCCGGTTGTCGGTGCTGCGGTTGTGGCGATAATCCTCCAGCGGGTAATATTTCCAGTCGAGCAAACGCCCGCCGGCAAGGGTGTCGGTATAGGCGCTGCGGTAATCGCGGGCCACCGGCAGGGGACTGCCGTCTTCACCGGCCAGCTGGAGGTAGGGGATGGACCTGCCCGCAACGGCCACCTGGTTGATGCCCGGACGACCGGACTGGCCATGGGCGTTGGTGAAGTAAAGGGAAAGGTCCAGTTCCAGGTTCTTCAGGATGCGGAAGCTGTTGCCCAGCTGGATGTTGAGTTTGCGGGTCAGCGCATCCAGCTCGTTGCTGGACCGGTCATAGGCCAGCGAGAAGGTATAGGCGTGGTTGGCACTGCCGCCGCGCAGGTTCAGCGCATATTGCTGGGTGAGGGCTTCGCGGTACATGTGGCGGAGGAACTGGTCGCGGGTATCGATGGCCTTGAGGGCGTTAATGCGATCGGCCGAGTCGGCAGCCGAGATGAGGCCGCGCCGGCGCGCGAGGAAGACCTCGACGGCGGGCGTGAGGGCCTGGTAGCCCGTGTTGATGCGGTTATTGAAATAGCCCCTGCCAAAAAGGAACTGTTCCACCCCTATGTACTCGGCGGCGCCCAGCTGGGGCAGGTAATAGAGGTCGGGTTTTTCGGCGATGATGAGGGAGGCATTCACGCTTACCTGTAGGGGTTGGGCATAGCGCCCCTTCCTGGTGGTGATGAGGATGACGCCATTGCCGGCGCGGGCACCCCAGATGGAAGCTGCAGCGGCATCCTTCATCACCGTAACCTGCTCCACATCGTTGGGGTTGATGTTGTTGATGTCGCCTTCATAGATATAGCCATCCACCACCACCAGCGGGTCGATGGGGCCGTTGATGGTGCTCAGGCCCCTGATGCTGATGCCCAGTTTGCCCTGGTTGCCATTGCTCTTGCCTACATCGAAGAGCAGGCCGCTGGTGATGCCGTCGAGGCGGTTGAGGATATTGGTGCCGGCCTGCAGGTTGAGGGCGGCCTTGTCGATCCTGACAAAGGAGCCCGTGCTGCGTTCCCTGGGGATATCCTGGTAGCCGCTGCTCAGCACTTCCACTTCGCCGAGGGTGTTGGCAGCGGGCGCCAGTTGGATGGTGAGGAAGGCAGCGGGGTCGCTGATGAAAAAGCCGGCAGGCGCAAAGCTGATATGGCTGATGCGCAGGGAGTCGCCGGCTTTAACGCCCGGCAGGCGGAAGATGCCGTCGCCGGCGCTGAGGGTGGAGCGTTTGGCCTGCAGTGCCGTGACGGTAGCGCCGGAGACCGGTTCGCCCTTGGGGTTGGTGAGCCTTCCCTGCAGTACCGGTTGCTGGCAGCGGGCGGCGAGCGGGGTGAAGGAAAGCAGGAGGCCCGTTAGCAGGGCGACCAGGGCAAGCAAGGGGAAGCATGACCTTATGGTTAGTTGTTGGATAGGCATGGTTTCAATATTTATCGGTGATGAAATAATGGGTCAGGGTTTGTGTGGAGTTGGCCAGTTGAAGGCCGTGTTGACGCAGGATACGGAGGATGGACCGGCGGGATAGGCCGTTGAGGTTTTCGGGCAGCAGGGGTACGGTAGCGTCCGGGGGCAGTTGACAGACCACCGGCAGTCCACCGAGGGCCGGCAGTTGGTGGAGCAGGGCGGCGAGATCGCTGGCCGGCATACCGGGCCGGTCGGCAGGCGGTTGGCGGCGGTGGGGGCGGGCCTGCAGGGCGAGGCAGGGAACAGCCGAGGACGCCGAATCCACGCGGATGCCGAAGAAGCGATCGATATCGGAGCGGATGAATTCCATGACCCGCTGCCTGGGGCTGGGCGGCAGGGAGAGGTCGTAGCAGAAGGCGTTGCGGTAGAGCAGGGTGTCTTCCGTGGATCCAGTTGCGAAGCGCCCGGGGTCGCGGACCAGCCAGTGGACACGATCGGTGGGGAGGTCGAAGAGCCTGGGGTGGGCCAGTTTGAGCAGCATGAGGGCGGAGGTGTTGAAGAGGTAGAAGCGGTAGACCAGTCCCTGGCTGTTGGTTTGCCAGCCGCCGGCATTGCCGATGCCTTCGATATAGCCGGTGAGCAGGGAGCGGTAGCGGAAATTGTCGCCGGAGGTGCCGTTGTTGTTGACGCCGAGGGGGATGGTTTCCTGGAAGTCCATGCGGTCGCCCTTGGTATGGAGGGCGGGTTGGCTGCCGGCCAGGAGTTTGCGGATATTGGCTTCGGTGACTTCGGCGGCGGAGGTGGTAGCGAGGAGGGTGCCGGAGGGGCCGATCCAGGCGTAGTGGGGTACGAATTTATGGGGGAAGTAGGCGGCCATGGCGGTTTGGCCGGTGCAGAAGGGCAGGGCGATGTTGCGGCCCTGTTGGCGGAGGCGCTGGAAGGTGGCCAGCACCTTGGGGAGGGAGTCGGCCGGGTAGGCGTTGACGAGGAAGACCTGGAGGCTATCGCCGAAGGTTTGCTGGAGGGCCTGCATTTTGGGGAAGGCTTCGATGCAGCTGGCGCACCAGGTACTCCAGAAGTCGAGGAGGACGAGTTTTCCTTTGAGTTGGGACAATTGGATCTTATCAACGGGGAATTGGTGGATATTGGTCAGGCTGAGGTGGCCGGGGATGGTATCACCGATCTGGAGGGGTGTGGCCTTAGGGGTCGGGATTTGGCCATAGGAGGCTGGGGCCGGGCAAAGCGCGGCCAGTAAGCCCAGGAGGAGCAGTTTCATTGGCAGAAAAGTTTTGGCAGTTAAAGGAATCGGGAAAAAAGCCGGCGGTTGAGGGGACACACGACAAGAGAAAACGGGCCCCTGCCGCCGGTTTGGTGAAGCAGGGCCTTAAACAGGGTTTTTGGGCTTTTTGGCCCAGTTGGAGAGGATGAGGTGAAGCTGTGTATGGCGATATTTTAAAGGAAGTACCATAATAACTGAATGGCAAAGTAGGAGAAATTCTAAAGGAAAAGCAGTAATTTAGGTTGACTTTAATGGGTTTTAGGTTGACTTTTATTAATTTTATTTAAACTTCATTTTATGGAAACAACTAGCACCAGAGGAACACAGCATATTGGTAGGAAGATTGAAATATTGAGGAACTTAAAAGGGATGAAGCAGGAGGCGCTTGCCATAGAGACCGGATTGAGCCAGCCTCAGATTTCAGCAATTGAGAATTCCGCGGAGGTTGAAGATGAAGTCCTGAATATTATTGCAAGTGCATTAAATCTTACACCTACTATGATCAAGGAATTTGATGAGAACCACCTGTTCTATCATATTGATAACAAATTGGAGAATGTGACGATTAATGACTCTGGTACTGGAATTCAACAGGTTTTCAATCCGCTCGAAAAAGTTGTTGAGTTGTATGAAAGATTATTGGCAAGTGAGAAGGAGAAACTTGAAATTTTGAAGGCTCTTAAAAAAGATAACTAAATAACATACTGGCTATATGGAAAATATTACGAATACGCTAATGCTGCATAAAGGCAGGAAGATTGAGAGGATCAGGAAATTAAGAGGTCTTACACAAAGTGAGCTGGGTGATAGATTAGGTATTACAAAGCAAGCCGTGTCAAAACTTGAGCAGGCTGAAAACATCGGAGATGATAAATTGAAAGAAGTAGCCGATGCTTTAGGGGTTACGTACGAGGGCTTAAAGGAGTTTAGTGAAGAGCGTGTATTGTATAACACAAATAACTTCTACGAGAACTGTGGCGTATCCGCAACAAACCTGAGCGCTAACATTGAAACGATAAATAATCCTTTGAAGGAAACAATTGAGATGTTTGAACGACAGCTTGAGTTGATTAGAAAGGAGCTTATTGAAGCTTTGAAATCTAAATAACCTAAGAATTGCTGGAGTTATTTGATTAGATGACTCGGCTGGTAACTCACTTTTGAAATATTGTACCCTTTCCTTCGGGAGATTCTCGAAGTTGATCCAGCTGAGATTCTGTATTTGGCGCTGAACTATGTAAGGAGAAATCTAACGGCAGGGTCGCCGGCGAAGAGGTCGGAGTCAAAACCTGGTTTTGGGAAAGGGGCAACAATTAAGTACAGCATTGCCTGATGTGGTCTATGGTAATTATGCTGAACTGCACGATTGGAATGCATTTTCAGCCCCTCCCTAATTCCTGTACTAACAAACATGGCTAACCTAAAATTATCTTGTTCCATCCTTCCTATTATTACCCATTTCCATTAGTGTATAACCTGGGTAAGGCAATTCAATCATTTTGTGATCCTGTCAATTGTTAAATGGGTTAAAAACGGGATTTTTCCCCTTGCAATATTGAGGGCCGCTTATTATTTTAAGCTGGTTTTTGAACTTATCCTAATGTGGGTGAGGTGGCGAAGCTTTGGGTAATGGTGGGTGGTGGGTAGGTTTAGGCATGGTGGGTTTTTATGAGCTAGGCATGAATTCAATATTTCTTTTTCCCGTTCCAGGCAAAAACCAGATTAATTGAGGTCTTTTGTTGGGCTTGGTTTTATGAAGCGGGTTTTGCTTCATTAGATGGCGTGTATATTGGGTCGTTAATTAGAAAGAGGGGGTGCGGAATGGTCATTCTGCTTAATTAATTTTAAATGATCATTTTGTCTTGATGCTAGGTAAATGTGATTTGTATAACCATAACAATTTGATTTCCAAGCAATGCTTTTAGTCCAAATCCAGCGCTTAATTACATAAATAAACACGTTGTGTGCAATATATAAGACTCATAATTTGAAGAGATATTTGGTTATATTTTTATCTGCAACATTTTGTTTATCTGCTTCATGCAGACCAGCAAAAACTATTGCAGATTATTCTAGTAACTTAATTTATCTTGTCAATATTGACTATTTGACTGATAGCATTAGCAAATACCATGGGAAAACAATACAAACCAAAGGGTTTTTTAGCTTTGGTTTTGAGAATCAATCATTAACTCCCGCAATAACAATATTTGATTCTACAAAAAATAATCTTTCTGTCCAGGTAAAGAGTTACCCTGGTTTATGGATACAATTCGATGATAACTTTACTATTCAAAACAGAATAGAGCAATATGAGACTAATAAAACTGGGCGATTAGTTACGATTCAAGGAGTAGTAGACACTATGAATACTGGACATATGGGATTTTATAAGGCTGCAATTGCAAAAAGCTAAAATTGTAGTAGAAAGACAGTAGATATGTACACACAACACCAGGTTTTGCGTCATGGCGGCGAACACCTAAACCTGATCACCAGAAATTCTAATCATCTATAAACCAGGGCTAAGCTGGGGTTCCCTGAATACCGCCACGAACACAAAGCCCCGGCCGTTGTGTGTAATTCGATATGGCAATCTCTAAAAAGGTAATTAGAAAACTATGGGCGACATCCGGCGGCTTCTGTGGTAAGCCTGACTGTCATGCAGATTTATTCCCTTTTTTCGAAAATGGGCAAGTTACCAACATTGAGGAGCTGGCTCATATTATTGCACAAAAGAAAAAAGGACCTAGAGGAAACAATTCACTTGCTTTAACGGAACGTGACGAATTTGACAACATTATAATTCTGTGTCCATCCTGTCATACGTTAATAGATAAAAACCCTGGTGTATTCCCTATCGACACTATACGAGAATGGAAAAAGCAGCATCTTCAAAGTATCGAAAACATTTTCAAAATTCCAACTTTCAATACAAGACAAGAAGTTCACAAATATCTGCAACCATTCTTTTCAGAAAACCGTAAAATATTTGACACGTACGGTCCGTATTCTGAAAATGCTAAAAGCGACCCTCCTGCTTGTGAATTAATGTGGGATAGACTAGCGAAAGAAAAAATTTTACCAAACAATCGTAAAATTGAAAAGGTGATTGAACAAAATCAATCTCTATTAACAGAGGAAGAAAGCAGCCTATTTCAAGAATTTAAAATTCATAGAAAAGGTTTTGAGTTTAATAAGCTTTCAGGCGATGTTAATGCAATGGTTCCTAGGTTTCCCGCTAATTTTCAAAATATTTATAAATGAAAAGAAAGAATATAGAACCCGTAGCTTATTCTAGCACAAACTACTTCCTTAACGGAATGCGTGGGCATAGTGCTGTACAATCCATCACAAGCTTAGGCAACGACAAATATTTAATTGCCAGAACAAATGGAAGAGACCCGCTAACAATAATGGTAGCAGACATTTACATCGCTGGCGAAGCTGATTTATATGAATTATCAGACCAAATCCAAGGTGTTGACGCTTTAATTTTAATCGGCTTTTACAATCGTTATTCATCGGCAGCAAAAACCTTAGCTAAAAATATGGGCGTTGGTCTTTTTACGAATAGGGAGTTTTGGGGAGCCGTTAATTTGTCTGGCGATAAATTTATGGACTATGTTTCTAAAGGAGATGATTGAGCAGTTGGACATCCAAAAGCCGGATTTTTGTGAATTGTATTTATTCGGGTCGGTTGTATATGCTGAAACTTTTAACGACATTGACATTGCTGTTATTTATGAAAAGGAACACATCTCATTAGAAGAATTAGTTAGGTTCAGGCAACGGCTTAAAGATTTTGTTTTACAAAAGACTGGTATTAGTACTGATGTCATTTTACTCTCAAAAGATGAAGAGGTAGAATTGGCTTTTTTGTCCAATGCTAAGACAACAAAGCTAAAATGAACTACACACAACATGTGGCTTTGTGCAAGTGGGGCACGACGAATAAACCATCAGCTATTTGCAAGCATCGGCTATAGCTCCAGCGTGACGAACAACATTCATCAACAGGACAAACAATGAACTTTAATTTATAAATTGAGCAGCGGTTATGGGCAGACGGAATGCTATTTCCCCACCTGCACAAAGCCCTGTTCGTTAGCTGCAACCCTAAAGAACAGACGACAGTGCAAGAATTAACGAACAGACAGACGACAAAATAGCCCACCCGCAAAATGGCACATTTGGTTTTTCCCGACACACGAGCCAACGCTCAAAAAACCAAAAGAGCCATTTTTTTGACAAAGCTCTGATACCGTTCCGACCGAAAAACTTATCTTAACCGACTGAAATAGAAAATATAATTTGTAGATGATTTTAAAAGAATTGAAACCAAGAAAGGCACTGAATAAAGCCTTTTTAAAAGTAAAACCGAACAGGACTGAAATTGAAGGTTTCAAGACCAATCTCATTACTTTACTCGACAGGACAAATGACACGGAAAGCGAAGAGTTTCATAAAAACTTGGTTTCCGATTTTCTCAAAGAAACTTACTACAAGCAAAACCATTTTATAAATACCAAAGGTCGAAACGACCTTGTTATTCATAACGGACAAAATGCAAACTCGACAGTTGGAGTAATTCTCGAAGCTAAAAAGCCGACCAACAAATCAGAAATGATTACAACCAAAAAACTGAATGCAAAAGCATTTCAGGAATTGGTTCTGTATTATTTACGTGAGAGAATTACACACAAAAATCTTGAAGTAAAACATTTGGTTGCGACCAACATCAACGAATGGTTCATTTTTGACGAGCATTTATTTGAAAGACTTTTTGCACAAAACAAATCGTTTGTCAGACAGTTCGAGAACTTTGAAGCAAGCAAGAAAACAACAGACGTATTTTATAAAGAGATTGCCGAGCCATTTATTGACAGCATTACTTCAGAAATTGAATTTACCTATTTCAACATTCAGGATTTTCAAAAACCGTTACGCAATACCGACAAAGCAGATGACAATTCACTGATTGCTTTATTCAAATTGTTATCGCCAGAGCATCTTTTAAAACTTCCATTCACCAACGACAGCAACAGCCTTGACAAACGCTTTTACAGCGAGTTGTTGCACATTATTGGCTTGACCGAAACCAAAGAAGGAAGCAAAAAACTCATTGAACGAAACAAAGCAGGAGAACGACACACAGGAACAATTCTTGAAGATGCCATCATTCAGATTGACAGCTTAGACAAATTGTGCCGATTGGAAAAGCCAAACCAATTCGGTAACACGCAACAGGAAAGACTTTTTAATGTTGCTCTTGAACTTTCCATTACTTGGATAAACCGCATTTTGTTTTTGAAGTTGTTGGAAGCACAACTCATTACCTATCACAAAGGCGACAAATCTTTTTCGTTTCTCAATCTTGACAAAATCAAGAACTATGACGACCTGAACAGCTTGTTTTTTCAGGTATTGGCACGCAAGTATGACGAGCGAAACGAAGATGTAAAAAAGGCATTTGAAAAAACGCCTTATCTCAATTCTTCGCTATTTGAGCCGACAGACATTGAGCAGGTTACCTTGTTTATCAGCAATCTGAAAGACGATAAAACCATTCCGATTTTTTCGCAAACCGTGCTGAAAGACCAGCAAGGCAAAAAACGGACAGGCAACATTTCCACGCTTCAATATTTGTTTGAGTTTTTAGATGCTTACGACTTTGGAGCAGAAGGTGGAGAAGATATTCAGGAAGACAACAAAACGCTGATTAACGCTTCGGTTCTCGGATTGATTTTCGAGAAAATAAACGGCTACAAAGACGGCTCATTTTTCACTCCCGGTTTCATCACAATGTATATGTGCCGTGAAACCATTCGCAAAGCCGTTGTGCAGAAATTCAACGAAACAAAAAAATGGAATTGCACAACGCTTGAAGAACTATACGACAAAATTGAAGACCGAAAAGAAGCCAATAAAATTGTAAACAGCATCAAAATTTGCGACCCTGCCGTTGGTTCTGGGCACTTTTTGGTTTCGGCACTTAATGAAATGATTGCCGTTAAAAACGACTTGAAAATTCTGCAAGACCGTGACGGAAAACGCTTGAAAGAATATCAGGTGGAAGTGGTAAATGATGAACTGATTGTAACAGACGAAGAAGGCGAACTATTTGAATACAACCCAAGCAATAAAGAAAGTCAGCGAATACAGGAAACGCTTTTTCACGAAAAGCAAACCATAATTGAAAACTGCCTATTCGGAGTGGACATCAATTCCAATTCCGTAAAAATTTGCCGTTTGCGTTTGTGGATTGAGCTTTTGAAAAACGCTTATTACAAGAACGCCACCGAATTAGAAACACTTCCGAATATTGACATCAACATCAAATGCGGCAACTCTTTAGTGAGCCGTTTTGCCATTGATGCCGACTTGAAACAAGCCTTGAAAAAAAGCAAGTGGACGATTGACAGCTACCGAATAGCTGTTGACACTTACCGTAACGCTGAAAGCAAGGAACAGAAAAGAGAAATGGAACAACTGATTGCCGACATTAAATCGGATTTCAGAAGTGAAATATCGCTGAACGACCCTAAAGTAAAGAAGCTACGCAAACTTTCAGGCGACTTGTATCAAATGACCAATCAGGGGGAACTTTTTGAAATGAGCAAAAAGGAAAAAGCCGATTGGAACAAAAAAGTACAACAACTATCCGAAGAAACCAAAAAACTTGAAACCGAAATTGAAGAAATAAAAGCCAACAAGATTTTTGAAAATGCCTTTGAATGGCGTTTTGAATTTCCTGAAGTACTGAATGATGATGGTGATTTTGTAGGCTTTGATATGGTTATTGGAAATCCGCCTTATTTATCATTGTCCAAATTAAAAGAACAATCAGAGTATTTTTCAAAAGCAAATTATGTAACTTATTCTAAAGGTGCAGACATCTTTTGCTTATTCTATGAACTTGGTGGTAATGTTTTAAAGCCACTTGGTTTTTTAACTTACATTACTTCTAATTCTTGGTTAAGGGCAATTTATGGAGAGCTTCTCAAAAAATATTTCATTGAAAAATTACAGCCAATTGCATTAATAAATATTGAAGATGTTCAAATATTTGAAGAAGCGACCGTTGAATCAAATATTATTACACTTCAAAAATCAGTGAATTCAAAACCATTTCAAGTAGTCAATTTATCAAAAGACTATTCAATAGGCGATTCTTTAAACGACTATTTCAATAAAAACAGCTTTGAATTTATTCCACCGTCAACATCTGAATGGTTTATCGGAAATCAGTCTGTTGGGTCATTAAAAAGTAAAATCGAAAATGGAGCAAGACTATTGAAAGATTTTAATGTTCGAATAAATTTTGGATTAAAAACAGGTTTTAATGAAGCATTCATAATAAATGAAATCAAAAAGAACGAATTAATAGAAGCAGATGAGAAAAATGCTGAAATAATTAAACCAATAATTCGTGGCAGGGATTTAAAAAAATACAGTTACGTCTTTGAGAATATTTACTTGATAAATTCACATAATGGAATAAAATCAATTGGTTTAAAAAGGATTGAAACCGAGACCGAATACCCAACAATTTACGAACACTTAAAAAGTTATTCTCCCAAAGTTGAAATGCGTTCAGATATGGGAGACCATTGGTCAAATCTCAGAAATTGTGCCTATTTAGAAGATTTTGAAAGAGATAAAATAATATGGGGCGAAATTTCAGATAAACCAAAATTTGCTTTTGACGATGAAAAGTATTTTGCAGAAGCAACTACTTTCCTGATGACGGGTGAAAAATTGAAATTTCTTTTGGCAATATTAAATTCAAAGGTTTCGGAGTGGTATTTCAATCTTATAGGAACAACAACAGGAATGGGAACAAACAGATGGAAGAAATATAAAATTGAATTGTTGCCAATTAAATTTCCATCATTAGAACAAGAGAAAGAAATTGAGATTTTAGTAAACCAAATTTTAGCTACAAAAAAACAAAATCCATCAGCCGACACAACCGACATAGAAAACCAAATAGACCAATTGGTTTACCAACTTTACGAGTTGACGGATGAAGAAATAAAAATTGTGGAGGGGAAATGATGACACCAGAAGAAGGACAAAAAATGATGGATGAATGGTTCAACAATTTGCCTGTTGAAAACGAAAAATTTTATTCCTTTCTTTCCGAGAACGTTAAGAAGTTTCAAACCTTCGACTTACTATCTTATTTTTCTTATTACAATCACTTGCACGATTCAGAAAAATACTCCGATTTCAGGGGAGACAAAAATTTCTTCGTATCTGAAGTGTTGGCATTGTTATGTTTGAAAAATGACTTTGTGAATGAAAGTTCAGTTTCACAAGATGACTACATGGAACTAATCATGGAATTGCAAAAGACCGTTTTAAATTATTGCGGACGGAATGATGCACTTGAAATGAAGAACAATAATAAGCCTCTAAGAGAAGATACGATTTCAGATATTGCAAATATACTTTCAAGAGAAGCTAAACACATAAGAAATCCAGGACTACCTGAACACCATCTAATTTTTACCGAGAAGCTTTTTGAACCGATAAAAGATGAAGTGAAATCCATATTTGGTTTTTCAATTTCTGATTCAGTTGTTATCAGAAAGAATTTATCAAACATGATTAACAATAAGTGTAGAAAAGCAATTGATGAAGCGTTAGAGAAAGGAAAGAAACACGCTAAAGAAGTAATACGATATAGAAAAACAAGAATAGTTGAATCTGAAAGCATCTTTACTAAAGAGCAACTAGAAGAATATTCAAAGTATTCTGATAAGAAAATTCGAGAGGGTTTACAAGGGCACTTTCTTAATGAACTTTATTACACTTTTGGCAAGACATACACTTTCACTGCAAATGAATTATCTGATTTTACAAGCATTGAATTAGAAGCAGTTAAGGCATTTTTAAAAACATTTTCATGTGGCTTTCCATCTCTAAAAGTAGAAGATAAAATTTATGAACCTATTACAATTCTTAAAACAAAACCCATAATTGAATATGGAGAAAGATACCTTATCCCTTCATTTCCATTGATAATTTGGGCAATAGAAGATGTAATTGAATCAGCATTAAAGCAGAATAGAAAACTGAATGAAAAATACCCAAATATCAAACACGACTTTGTTCTCAATCAAGGGCTAGAGTTTTTTAAAACATTACTTCCGACTGCTAATTTCTTTCAACCTAACTTGTTTTACATTGTAAATAATGACAGATGCGAAACAGACGGGTTAATTATTTACGACCAAGTTCTTTTTATTATCGAAGTAAAAGGACACAGAATAACTCCAAGAGCAAAAAAGGGTTACACTGACCGCACAAGAAAACACTTAGAGGAAATTGTTCAAGAATCATATGGACAAGGAATTAGAACGCTTAAATACATTGAAGATAGTGGAATAGCTGAGTTCAAAACAAAAAGCGGAAAGCAAGTTTTGATTGACAGAAAGGATTTTGATGAAATTGTTATTGTTTCCCTGACCTTAGAACCTATAGGCAATATGTCAATGGTAATTAAGGCAACCAACGACATTGGTTTTTTTCAAGATGGTCATTTTCCTTGGATAATCAGCATTTACGATTTGGTTGTTTTGACTGACTTGTTTGAAAATCCATTAATGCTTATTCACTATATCAAGCGTAGAAAGAAATTTTTAAGCCATAAAACACTTTCAACATACGAGGAGTTAGATTTGGTTTCTTACTTTTTATCAAACGGACTATACATCGAACATACATTAAAAGATGCAGAGGAAAAGAATGTAAATTGGATTGAGTTTATGCCTGATACTGATGAAATAAATGATTACTACATGTATAAGTTCGGACATAAAACAAAATTCACTCCTAAACCGAAATCTTTCATTTCAAAGGAGTTCAATGACTTTCTTCTCCAACTTGACCGTTCAAGAATGCCCCACAGAGTTCGATTAGCCTTATTGATTTTAGAGTTTAACAATAAGTCAATAAAACAACTCATGGACTACATTAAAAAAATAAAAAAAGCGTTTGCAAATGATAAAGAATTTCATGACTGTTCAATTTATACTCTTTCCTTAGGTGGAATCGGAGTGACTTTTATGACGGGTATTAATAAACAGGAATTGGATTTTAAGTTACATCGCTATTGCTCATACAAATTGCACCAACAGAACTCGAACACATGGATTGGGCTTGGGGATATTTCTCCAAATCCAAATGAATATAAATTTTCGTCAATGTTTTTCGTAATGAAAAAGAATATTGAAGAACTTCAAAAAGCATAGTCACAATGCCAACGCTTCACAGCCACACACATTGCCAAGTCGCACCAGCCGACCCGCAAGCCAAAACTTGGCAAAGAGTGTGTCTGTCCAACCGCACCAAAGACAGCGAAACCCACGACAGACAAGAAGGGCAGCAGCTAACAGCGGTTTGGCGTAATGGCGGGTGCAGTGCTTCGTATGACAGTTTTGTGGTAGGTTCAAGTGTAGTTCTTCGATTGAACATTTGTGCTAAAAATCCGCCACTACGCCAAGCCGCAAACCGTTGGCTGCCATTGATCATCTAAAAGTTAGTGTATGAAATTGATTTTTATATTCCTTTTAACTGCTTTCTTTTCCGTTGAACTACATGCCCAGGAGAAAACATTACTTCCAGAGCAACAATGACTTGATATTTTTCAGGGTCAGTGGACAGTGGAAGGGAGTGAAGCTAACTACTTAGAAATTTGTACTCGTATACAAGGAGCCCATATTCAGTGTATAACGGCTTCGAAAGAGAAAGCAGGTATTAACAGCTCTGTTAGCTATCTTTCCTATTCACCCCTCGAGAAAACCTATATTTATTATGGATTGTATCCTTCGGGAAATTCCAGAACACTAAGAGGAATTTGGCAAACAGACCGTTTCATTTTCGAGGGTCAAAGAGTTTTACCAGAGAGGACAACAAAATGGCGAGTAACGATAACCCCGGTTGGGAAAAATCTACATTTCTTGGAAGAAGCGGCGGTGAATGGGAGTGTTTTTGAGAAGAAGGTCGATTTCATATACAAGCGAGTACAATGAAGAAAAGTATAGGTCTATGATAACCATTTATCCCATTTCTGAAGAAAGTATCGGGACTTCTTCCCGATCATTGTCAAGAGCGTTCATGAATGATCCTTTGCAGACATATGTTTTTCCTACTGAAAGGGAAAGAGAGCAAAAATCTCCCGCTCATTTCGAAGCTGTCCTTCGATACGGGAACTTATTCGGAGAAGTTTATACCACGCAAAATTTGGAAGGCGCTGTGGTATGGCTGACGCCAGGCAGTACTGATGTCACACCTGAAAAAGCAGAAAAGGGAGGATTGGGGAATATACATGCCTTGCTCGGTGAGGATGCTGCAAACCGTTTTTTTAGCGTCATGGATTTTTTAGATCCTTTTCATAAACAAGATGCCCCGGAACCACATTGGTATACAATGGTTATTGGCGTTGATCCAGCTTTTAGCGGTTTAGGCTTAGGAAAAGCACTGATGCA